>CAJAKT010000527.1 GCA_903940375.1 uncultured bacterium
ATGTTCGTCGGCGTCGGAGCCAGCCGTGTTCGCGACCTGTTCCAGCAGGCCAAGGAGAACGCGCCGGCCATCATCTTCATCGATGAGATCGACGCGGTCGGCCGCCATCGCGGTGCCGGCCTCGGCGGCGGTCACGATGAGCGGGAGCAGACGCTCAACCAGATGCTCGTCGAGATGGACGGCTTCGACGTCAACGCCAACGTCATCCTCATCGCCGCAACGAACCGTCCCGACATCCTCGACCCGGCGCTGCTGCGTCCGGGCCGCTTCGACCGCCAGATCGCCGTCGAGCGTCCCGACCTGCTCGGCCGCTTCGCGATCCTCAAGGTGCACGCCACCGGCAAGCCGATGGCCGACGAGGTCGACCTCCTCGCGGTGGCGCGTCGCACGCCCGGCTTTACCGGCGCCGACCTGGCCAACGTCCTCAACGAGGCAGCCCTGCTCACCGCCCGCACGGATGGCGTGGTCATCGACGACGCTGCACTCGACGAGGCGATCGACCGCGTCATCGCCGGTCCGCAGAAGCGCACGCGGCTGATGGACGATCGCGAGAAGAAGATCACGGCGTACCACGAGGCCGGCCACGCACTCGTCGCTGCGGCGCTGCCGGGCAACGACCCGGTCCACAAGATCACGATCATGCCCCGCGGTCGCGCCCTCGGCTACACGATGGTGCTGCCCGATCAGGACAAGTACTCCACCACGCGCAGCGAGATGCTCAACCAGCTCGCGTACATGCTCGGCGGTCGTGCGGCGGAGGAGTTGATCTTCCACGATCCGACCACCGGCGCCTCGAACGACATCGAGAAGGCCACGGCCGTGGCTCGTGCGATGGTCACGCAGTACGGCATGACCGAGCGGCTCGGCGCGATCCGCTACGGCCAGGAGCAGGGCGAGGTCTTCCTCGGCCGCGATATGGGCCACATGCGCGACTACTCCGAAGAGGTCGCTGCGGCGATCGACGAGGAGGTGCGGGCCTTCATCGAGACCGCGCACCAGGAGGCGTACGACGTCCTCGTCGCAAACCGCGATGTGCTCGATGCGATGGTTGTGGCCCTGCTCGAGCGCGAGACGCTCGACAAGGCCGAGATCGAAGAGGTGTTCGCCGAGCTCGAGCTGCGTCATCCGCGTCCGGCGTGGACCGGCTCCGCGCGTCGGCGTCCCGATGAGCGCGGCCCGGTGGCCATGCCGCCCGGTGCGCCGTCGAACGGCAAGGCGTCGTCCAACGGCCACGGCTCGACGAACGGTCAGGTCGTCGTCGAGACCGAGACCGAGACTGAGGTCGTCGCCGAGGCCACGGGCGATGCCACCGAGGTGAGTGACCCGGCATGAGCGGCATCAACGCCGTCTCTATCCCGGACGATCAGCCCGCGCGGCCCTTCGACGCCGTGGCCGCTGAGCAGGCCGTTCGCGACCTGCTCGTCGCCATCGGTGAGGACCCGTCACGCGACGGCCTCCTGGAGACTCCCGCACGCGTTGCCCGCGCCTATGCCGAGATGTTCCGCGGCCTGTACATGACGGCCGACGAAGTCCTCGCAACCACTTTCGACCTGGGTCACGACGAGATGGTCCTCGTCAAGGACATCGAGCTCTACAGCACGTGCGAGCACCACCTCGTGCCGTTCCATGGTGTCGCTCACATCGGGTACATCCCCAACGAGAGCGGGCGCATCACGGGCCTGTCGAAGCTCGCGCGGCTCGTCGATGTGTTCGCCAAGCGCCCTCAGGTGCAGGAGCGACTCACCACGCAGGTGGCCGACTCGCTCGTGCGGATCCTGCAGCCGCGCGGTGCCATCGTCGTGATGGAGGCCGAGCACCTGTGCATGTCGATGCGCGGCGTTCGCAAGCCAGGTGCCAAGACCGTGACCAGCGCCGTGCGTGGCTGCCTGCGTGATCCAGCCACGCGCGCGGAGGCCATGTCGCTCATCCTGAGTCGATGACCGCCGAGGCCATTCGGCGGCCGGCCGGCCTGCCGGCACCACTGGCCACCCTCGAGCGCGCCGCCGTCGTCGGCGTCCTCAACGTCACCCCCGACTCGTTCTCCGACGGCGGCGACTTCCTCGCGGCTGACCGCGCCGTCGAGCACGGCATTCAGATGCATGCCGAAGGCGCCGACCTGATTGATATCGGGGGAGAGTCCACTCGCCCCGGTGCGCAGCGCGTGCCGGTCGAGGAGGAACTCGCCCGGGTGCTGCCCGTTGTCGCTGGGCTCAGTGCTCAAGGCATCCCCGTGAGCATCGACACCATGCGCGCTGATGTCGCGGCAGCGGCCGTCGCGGCTGGCGCATGTGTCGTCAACGATGTCTGCGGGGGCCTCGCCGATCCGCGCATGTACGAGACCGTCGCTGAGCTCGGTGTGCCTTTCGTGATCATGCACTGGCGTGGTCACAGCGACCGGATGGCCAACCTCGCGCACTACGACGATGTCGTCGTCGACGTGATGCGCGAACTGAGCGAGCGGGTCGACGGTGCCCTGGCTGCCGGTGTCGCTCGCGAGGCGATCGTCCTCGATCCGGGGCTGGGCTTCGCCAAGGAGGCCGACCACAACTGGCTGCTGCTGCAGCGCCTGCCCGAGCTGCTGGCCATGGGCTATCCCGTCCTCGTCGGCGCATCGCGCAAGCGCTTCCTCGGCTCGGTCCTCGCAGACCCGTCCGGTGAGCCGCGTCCTGTCGACCAGCGCGATGCCGCGACTGATGCCGTCACGGCTGTCGCCGCGAGCATGGGCGTCTGGGCCGTGCGCGTTCATGATGTGCAGCGCAGCCGCGATGCGGTGCGTGTCGCGGCCGCATGGCGAAGGGGGAGCCAGGGTGAGTGACCAGATCGTCATCAGCGGGATCCGCGGTATCGGGCATCACGGGGTCTTCGAGCATGAGCGGGCCGACGGGCAGGAGTTCGCGGTCGACGTGTGCCTCGACGTCAGCACCACGACTGCTGCCGGCACCGACGACCTCGCCGACACCGTCCACTACGGGCTCGTCGCCAATGCCGTGCACGCCATCATCGTCGGGGAGCCCGTCGACCTGATCGAGACGCTGGCCGAGCGCGTTGCCGACGCCTGCCTCGCCTTCCCCGGGGTATCGCGCGTTGCCGTCACGGTTCACAAGCCGCATGCACCGATCGAGGTGCCGTTCGACGATGTGGAGATCCGCATCGTTCGGAGTCGATGACATGCGGCGCATCGCGCTGGCCCTCGGCTCGAACATGGGTGACTCGGCGGAGATCCTGCAGGGCGCGATCGATGACCTCGCTGCTGTCGATGGCATCGAGATCACCGCGGTGTCGGCGGTCTTCGAGACCGAACCCGTCGGCGGCCCGGAGCAGAAGGCCTATCTGAACGCTGTCGCGATCGGCGGCACGCTGCTCGACGATGTCTCGCTGCTCGCGGCGACGCAACAGATCGAGCAGGGCTGGCACCGCGTGCGCGAGGTGCGCTGGGGCCCGCGCACCCTCGATGTCGACATCCTCGCCATCGACGACGAAATCATCGCGACCGAGGACCTCGTTGTGCCGCATCCGCGTGCGCATGAGCGGGGCTTCGTCCTCGTGCCGTGGCTCGATGTCGACCCCGATGCCGTGATCGCTGGCCGTGGCCGCGTTGGGCAGCTCGTCGCAGCGGTTGACGTCACGGGCGTTCGGAAGACCAGCGTCGTCCTCGCCGTCCCCGACCACGGGGGAGCGCAGTAGCGATGGACCCGATGCAGCCGACCCGGATCCGCCTGCTGGTGGGGGTTGCCCTCATCACGGCAGCTGTCGGCTGGGGCGTCGTGCAGGTGGTCGATGCGTGGCTCGGGCGCATCGTGCCCGTGCCGTGGCTCGCAGCGGCCGCCCTGTGGCTGCTCGCGGGTGCCGTTGCCTGGTGGGCGGTGACGAGTCGGCCGCGGCTGCAGCGCCGTCCGGGCACCAAGCCGATGCCCCCGCTCGTCGCCGCCCGCACGGCAGCCCTGGGCATGGCCGGCTCCCGCATCGGCGCTCTGGTGATGGGGTTCTACGCCGGCATCGCTATCGGCATGATCTCCAGCATCGGCACACCCACCGGAATCCAGACCTTCTGGGCTGCGACCCTCGCCTCGGTTGGCTCGCTCGGCCTCGTCGCAGCCTCGCTGTGGCTCGAGCACCTCTGCCGGATCCCACTCGGGCCGTCCGACGGCCCACCCACCGGCCGCGGGTAGGGTTCGGGCCATGAGTGATGTCGCCCTCGAGGACCTGCCGTTCGATGAACTACGCCAGCGCGCCTTCAAGCACGCTGAGCACCACATGGACCTCGGCTTCTTCACCGACCTCTACTCGCATATGCCGGCCATGTTCGCCATCGAGGGCGAGGGCGGCGACCTGGGTGCCGTCGGCGGCACGATCATCGAGAGCGTGCGGGCCTGGCGCGAGATGGTCGGCGACAAGGAGCTCGATCCGACGACCGAGGCACTGCTGCGCGCCCGCTTCGTGACGTACCTGCAGGAGCACGGCGAGTCCTAGCCCCACGCCCCCGTCCCTCCTTCGCGAGTGGCCAGTAGTGGGGGTTC
>CAJAKT010000528.1 GCA_903940375.1 uncultured bacterium
CGCCCATGGCGCGTCGATGCCGAGTTCGCCGTCAGTGTCCTGCGAATGCCGTCATAGGAAAGGACCCGGCAATGAGTGACGACGTGAAACCGGTCATGACCGACCTCGCCGATGTGGCTGCCCTCGTCGAGGTCGCCCCCGACAGCACGGTCTCGCGCACGGTCCTCAAGGCTGATGGCGCACGGCTCGTGCTGTTCTCCTTCGATGCCGGCCAGGAACTGACGGAGCACACGGCTGCCGTGCCGGTCCTGTTGCAGGCACTCGACGGCGAGTTCACGATCACCGCCGACGGACGCACCGTCGCGCTCGTACCCGGCGGCGTGATCCATCTGGGGGCTCGGCTCCCGCATGCCGTGGTGGCCGCGGTCCCCAGTCGGCTGCTGTTGACGATGCTGGACCCGCGCCAGTCCTGACGATGAGAGATGCAGAAGTGCGCGCCGAGCGCCTGCGGAACCTGCTGCTCGCGGATCACGGTGCGACAAGCCCGCTGGAAGTCGTCGAATGGCTCGGCGCGATCCAGGCACAGGACGTCGCAAGTGCGATGTGGTCCATCGGTGTTCGCTCACCCGGATCAACCGAGACCAGCATCGCTTCGGCTTTCGAGGACGGGCAGATCCTGCGCACCTGGCCCATGCGCGGAACCATCCATGCCGTGCCGGGCATCGATGCCGCCTGGATGCTGGAGACCACTGGAGCGCGCGCACTTGACGCATCAGCGGGCAGGCGCAGACAGCTCGGACTGACGGTGGCCGATGCCGAGCACGCGGCTACCGCGCTGTCAGCAGCCCTGACGGGCGGGCGCCGACTCACGCGGGCCGAAGCCTTGGCCGCCATCAACGACGCAGGCATAGAGACGACCGGGCAGCGCGGCTACCACCTGCTCTGGTACTCGGCTCAGATCGGCGTGACGTGCATCGGGCCCCAGCTGGGCAGCCAGCAGACGTTCGTTTTGCTGGACGACTGGGTGCCGTCCCCGCGGCAGCTAACCCGCGCCGAGGGCCTCATCGAATTGGCCTTCCGCTACTTCCGTAGTCACGGCCCGACCACCATCCGTGATTTCGCCGGGTGGACGGGGCTGACCCTCACCGAGTCACGCGCGGCTGTCGCCGCGAATGACGGACGCCTCGTCGCGGTCGATGCCGGGCCGGAGCCGCGCTGGCGGGCGATCGGGACGGACGGGGCAATCGGGTCCGGCACCGCCCCCCTCGTGGCCTTGCCGGGATTCGACGAGTTCATCCTCGGATACAAGGACCGGAGCCTGCACGTGCCCGATGGCATGCTGGACCGCATCGTGCCGGGCGGCAACGGCGTGTTCCGGGCAACGCTCGTGCAGCATGGCGTCGTGATCGCTACGTGGCGACGTACGTTGCGCGCGGGTCGGGTCGACATCACCGTCGAGCCCTTCACCGACCTGACATCTGCTACCCAGCGTGCCGCCACCAGCGCGCTGGAGCGCTATGCGACCTACCTCGACCGTGAGCTGACAGTGACGTTCAGCCCCACTTCGCCGAACGGCCCGTTGTGGCGGGGAAAGCCGGTCCCGAACCAGCCATAGCGGGCCGTTCGCCGGAGGGGTCAGAGGGTGGCGGCAACCAGTTCAGCAATCTGCACAGCGTTGAGTGCCGCACCCTTGCGCAGATTGTCGTTGCTGACGAAAAGCGCCAGGCCACGGCCATCCGGAACCGACGAATCCTGACGGATCCGGCCCACGAAGGACGGATCGGCACCCGCCGCCTGAAGTGGCGTGGGCACGTCGGACAGCTCGACCCCTGCTGCATCGGCGAGAAGCGCCGTCGCCTCCTGCACGGAAATCGGGCGATCGAACTCCGCATTGATGGACAGCGAGTGACCCGTGAACACGGGCACGCGCACGCACGTTCCGGAGACGAGCAAGTCGGGGATCTCGAGGATCTTGCGACTCTCGTTGCGGAGCTTCTGCTCCTCGTCCGTCTCGAAGGAGCCGTCATCAACGACACTGCCCGCGAGCGGGATGACGTCGAACGCGATCGTGCGCACGTACTTCTTCGGCTCCGGGAACGTGACGGCGGACCCATCGTGGGTCAGTTGCGCGATGTCCTGAGCCACTGCTGCACGAATCTGCCCGTCGAGTTCCTCCACGCCGGTCAGCCCGCTGCCCGAGACGGCCTGATACGTGCTGACGATGAGACGACGAAGTCCGGCCGCCGCGTGCAACGGCTTCAGCACCGGCATCGCCGCCATGGTCGTGCAGTTCGGGTTGGCGATGATGCCCTTGCGAACATCGGCAAGTGCCTGCGGGTTGACCTCACTGACGATCAGCGGGACATCGGGATCCATACGCCAGGCCGAGGAGTTGTCGATGACGATGGCGCCCGCCGCCGCGTACTTGGGGGCGAGCGCCTTCGAGGTCGCGCCTCCCGCGGAGAACAGGGCGATGTCGATCCCGGTCAGGTCGGCCTCGGCCGCATCCTCGACGGTGATCTCGGTCCCACGCCACGGCAGCGTCGTGCCGGCCGAACGGGCGGATGCGAAGAAGCGCACCTGGGCCATCGGGAAGCCACGCTCGTCAAGAAGGCGGCGCATGACGGCGCCGACCTGGCCGGTGGCACCGACGACAGCGACAACAGGAAGACGACTCATCGGCCCGTCCCTCCGTAGATGACGGCCTCGCCGTCGGCATCAAGCCCGAAGGCGGTGTGCAACGCCTGAACCGCTCGCTGGGCATCGTCGACTCGAGTCACGACGGAGATGCGGATCTCGGATGTCGAGATCATCTCCACGTTGATGCTCGCGTCGGCGAGGGCCGCGAAGAAGGTTGCGGAGACTCCCGGATGCGATCGCATGCCAGCGCCCACCAGCGACACCTTGGCGATCTGGTCGTCAACGCGAAGGGACTCGAAGCCGATCGAACCTCGCTCGGAATCAAGTGCCTTCATCGCTGCCTGCGCCGAACCCTGCGGGCAGGTGAACGTGACGTCGGTGCGTCCGGTAGAGGCAGCCGACACGTTCTGCACGATCATGTCGACGTTGATGCTGGCCACGGCGAGCGCCTGGAAGATGGCTGCCGCCTCACCGGGCTTGTCCGGGACACCGACCACGGTGATCTTGGCGTCGTTCACGTCCGCGGCAACCCCGGAGATGATCGGCTGTTCCATGGCACTTCCTTCGGCGATAGCGGCTTCGATGGCTTCTGGGGACGTGACGAGCGTGCCGATCTCCTGCGAGAACGACGAGCGCACGCGAATCGGGACGTTGAAGCGTCGGGCGTACTCGACGCAGCGCAGGTGCAGGACCTTGGCACCAACGGCAGCGAGCTCGAGCATCTCCTCGTAGGTGATGTACGGAACCTGACGCGCTGCGGGCACGACCCGCGGGTCGGCACTGAAGACGCCGTCGACGTCGGTGTAGATCTCGCAGACCTCTGCATCGAGGGCCGCCGCCAGCGCGACCGCGGTCGTATCCGAGCCACCCCGACCAAGAGTCGTGATGTCCTTCGTGTCCTGCGCAACGCCTTGGAAGCCAGCGACGATCGGGATCGCTCCTTCATCGATCGCGGCCTGGATGCGACCCGGGGTGACGTCGATGATCCGGGCAGCACCGTGCTTCGAGTCGGTGATCAGACCGGCCTGGGAACCGGTGTACGAACGGGCCTCTGCGCCGAGGTCGGAGATGGCCATCGCTACGAGAGCCATCGAGATGCGCTCACCCGCGGTGAGGAGCATGTCGAGCTCGCGGGCCGGCGGAAGCGGCGATACCTGCTCGGCCAAGTCAAGGAGCTCATCGGTGGTGTCGCCCATTGCAGAGACCACGACGACCACATCGTGGCCGGCCTTCTTGGTATCGACGATTCGGCGGGCTACACGCTTGATGCTGGCCGCATCAGCGACGCTCGAGCCGCCGTACTTCTGCACGATGAGAGACACGGCGCAGAGTCTACCCATTGCCGTGCAAGCGATTACCCGCGGTCTGATGGTCGCCGGCGCCGGTATGTGGCCCGGATCTAACTGCGGAGAAGGCGCTCGCAGGCTCCTCGGAGCATGGCCAACGGTTCGTCAATCGTCGTGGAGATGACCTCCGACCTGATGCGGAAGTACTCGTGTGCGATGACGTTGCGCATTCCCACGATTCCCGACCATGGAACTCCCGGCTCCGAATCACGCAGTTCTTGCGGCAGTGACCGCACCGCCTCACCGATCACGAGCAGGTCATAGAGGATCGCGTCGAATGCCGTGCCCGCTAAATCGCGATCACCTTGCGCCTCACCTTTCCGCAGCAGCCCTTCGGCCACCGCAATCGCGTCGATCCTGGCCACCAGGTCACCCAGCCGGAACGTGGCATCCCGCGTCACAGCGGCACTGCTTCCGCAAGTGCGCTGGCCGCCACGTCCGGCTTCAGGAGCGCAACGGGAGCGACATCCACTGCCTCGTGAAGCAGATCCTCAAGCTGCTGCTTCAGAGTCACGATCGGCATAAGCCCGTGGGAGATGTCGAAGTCGACGAGGAGGTCGATATCGCTGGCATCGTTCGCATCACCACGAGCTACGGACCCGAAGACCCGCACATCGCGAGCGCCAGCGGCACGTGCCAGCCGAAGAATCTCGCCGCGGTTCTCGCGCAGGAGGGCCGCACGACCTCCGGACAAGTCGCTGGCGACGGCTGGTACGGCATCGAGCGCGAGATGCATCCCGGCAGCGCGTAGGACACGCTCGAGGGTGGAGACCGACGGCGATACGGTCCCAGACTCATAACGAGCGATTGCTGCCTGGGAGGTGCCGGCGCGGCGAGCGAGTTCCGCCTGGTTCAGCCCAGCAGTGGACCTTGCCGACCGAACGAGATCACCGACTCTGCTCATCCATAAATTATGCCTGTACCAGCATAATCAGGTCAACAGCCGGCGGCCTTCGAACGCCCGGCCAAGCGTGACCTCGTCGGCGTACTCCAGATCGCCGCCCACGGGCAGCCCGCTGGCCAGCCGCGACACGGCGATGCCCAGCGGGGCGATCATGCGGGCGAGGTACGTGGCAGTGGCCTCCCCCTCCAGATTCGGGTCGGTAGCGAGGATGACTTCGGTGAGCTGGCCGTCGGCGAGCCGGGCGAGCAGCTCACGGATGCGCAACTGGTCGGGACCGATGCCGTCGATCGGGCTGATCGCACCGCCGAGCACGTGGTATCGACCGCGGAACTCCCGAGTCTTCTCGATCGCGACGACGTCCTTGGACTCCTCGACGACACACAGCACGGTGAGGTCACGCCGCGGGTCACGACAGATCCGGCACTGCTCCTCCTCCGCGACGTTGCCGCAGATGGTGCAGAAGCGGACCTTGTCCTTCACCTCGCGCATGGTGTCGGCGAGGCGATGAACGTCGGCAGGCTCCGCAGCGAGGATGTGGAACGCGATGCGCTGCGCGCTCTTCGGACCCACGCCGGGCAGGCGACCGAGCTCGTCGATGAGGTCCTGAATGATCCCCTCGTACACGCTAGATACCGCTCTCGGTCATCAGTGCTCGATCTCGCCGATGCGGGTGGCACCGAGCTCGCGCAGCGCGAGGTCGACGCCGACCGCGCCGTCAGAATCCGGGTCGTCCATGCTCGGGGCATCCGGCTCGCTGGATGCAACGGGGGCTACGGGGGCATCACCCGATGCTGCCGGCACCGGAATCGCCCGATCAGGTGCCAGGACCACGTCGATCTTCACATCGGTCTTCATGACGTCGATGATCGCCTGACGCAGCCTCTCGTCATGGCCGCTCGACTTCACGTTGTTGACCTTGCCCGCATCGGCAACGGCAACGGCAAGGATTCCGTTGCTGAGCGAGATCGGCCTCGACTCGTTGAACGCCATCCAGCCGACGCGCGAGTACGACTTCACGGCCTCCAGTACAGCGGGCCACATCGACACGAACTGATCCAGGCCAGCGGCGTACTCGGCCGCAGCAGGCTCAGCAGGCTCAGCGGCGGGTGCTGCCGCTGCCTGTGCGCCAGCACGGGGGCGGGCGGGGGGCTTCGAGCGCGGAGCCGAGGCAGGTGCGGTGGCCGGCTCCGCAGCGGGGGTAGGAGCAGGAGCGGCCGCCGGCGTGGGTGCCGTCGGCTCGGCAACGGCGGCCGTCGACGGGGCGACCTCCGACAAGCGCTTGGGTGGGGTGGGCGCAGCAGCGGGCTCCGGTGCCCGGTCCGCTGGCGCGACCGTCGCGTGGATCGGCGTGGCCGCCATGCGCCGCTCAAGCTGATCGAGCCGCGCACGGTTGCCGGCCTCGTCCGCGTCCGATGCGGGCAGCAGCAGGCGGGCAGCCATCAGTTCGAGATGCAGCCGTGGTGCCGTGGCTCCGCGCAACTCGCTCAGCGCTGCGCTTGTGACATCGGCAGCGCGCGTGAGTTCGGCCGGGCCGAACCGCTGTGACTGCGCGATCTCGCGTGCCACCTGATCCTCAGGCGCATCAATGAGCCCGAGTTCAGCCGCATTGGGCACGTTGTGAAGAACGATCAGGTCGCGGAAGCGCTCGAGCAGATCGGTGACGAAGCGCCGCGGATCGTGACCCGCCTCGATGACCTTGTCGATGACCGTGAAGAGTGCCGATCCGTCATGATCCGCAAGAGCGTCAATCGACTCATCCAGCAAGGTCGCATCGGTCATACCGAGCTGGGCGACGGCTTCTGCATAGGTGACTCCACCTTCGCCAGAGCCGGAGATGACCTGCCCGAGAACCGACAGACTGTCGCGGACACTGCCAGCACCCGCGCGAGCGACGAGAGCCAGTGCGGGTGCCTCGGCGGCCACGCCCTCCGCCTCGCAGACATACGCAAGGTGCGACTGGAGTGTCTTCGACGGGACGAGGCGGAACGTGTAGTTGTGCGTGCGCGAGCGGATCGTCGGCAGCACTTTGTCGGCCTCAGTCGTGGCAAAGATGAAACGCACGTGCTCCGGCGGCTCCTCGACGAGCTTCAGCAGCGCGTTGAAGCCTGCGGTCGTGACCATGTGGGCCTCGTCGATGATGTAGACCTTGTAACGCGAGTTGGCCGGCGCATACATCGCGCGCTCGCGCAGGTCGCGGGTGTCGTCAACACCACCATGGCTCGCGGCGTCGAGCTCGATGACGTCGAGCGAACCGGGGCCATTGGGCGCGAGGTCGGTGCAGCTCTGGCAGACGCCGCAAGGATCGGCTGTGGGGCCCTGCTCGCAGTTCAGCGAGCGGGCCAGGATGCGCGCCGTGGAGGTCTTGCCACAACCGCGAGGGCCGGAGAACAGGTACGCGTGGTGCACCCTGTCGTTCTCGAGGGCCCGGCGCAGCGGGCCGGTGACGTGGTCCTGGCCGACGACGTCGTCGAGCTTCGCCGGGCGATAGGTGCGATACAGGGCCATGGACACGAGCGTCAGCCTATGACCTGGATCTGGCATCGCGGACCCGGAGCGCTGCAGGACCGTTCGCACGGACGGCAAGGCGCTCGCAGGTCAACGCGAGGCGGCCGCGGGCCACTCTCCGCGGAACTCGTCCAAACCTTCGATGACGTCAGACTCACGAGTTGACCCTGAACGGCACTCGGTGCGGGCCAGCCACTCCGTAACACGGGGCATCCGGGCGATCCTGAGCACTTCACGTCGGAGGAAATCCGGCACACTCAACCCGGCCTCGGCCGCGCGAGCAGTCAGAGACCGATATGTCTGTTCATCCAGGTCGTGGATAACCACGCTCTTCAGCATTTCCGCATCTTCACACGGGCCGATGCGCGCCGCCGACTGCCCAGCAATCAAAAAGGGACCCCCCGTGCACCCGCCAGAGCACGCTTATCCTTGCTGCCTTCCGGCCCTGGGGAGGTTCACGCGATGACGCCGCACGAGGGGTCGCGACAACTGTACGGGGCGGCCATCCCCCGGATCAGCGCAGGCCTGTAACCTCCCCCCGGGGAGGATTCGCATAGTGGCCTAGTGCGCACGCTTGGAAAGCGTGTTGAGGGAAACCTCTCAGGGGTTCAAATCCCCTATCCTCCGCGGCCCCGCTCAGCGGGATGACGGGACTCAGCCTTCGGGCTGGGTCCCGTTGCCATTTCAGGGGTGCCGAACCCCCGCAAGTGCGATAGTCCCGGAGTGACCGAGCAGCAGCCAGCCGCGCGCCGGGCCGGTGCCGTCGCCTACGCGGCCCAGGGTCTGTGCTTCGCAGCGCTGGTCACCCGCATCCCCACCGTCCAGACGACGTTCTCACTCGATGACGGCGAGCTGGCGCTGCTTCTCGGGCTCGTGCCGATCGTCGCCGGAGTCGGCAGCATCGTGGCAGGCTACGCACTGTCCCGTGTCGGCAATGCCGCTGTTCTGCGCATCCTCGGTCCCCTGACTCCGATCGCTCTCGTCTGCGTCGGCCTCAGCTCGACGATGCCGACGCTTGTCGCGTCCCTCGCTCTGATCGGCTTTGCCCTGGGCGCTGTCGACGCAGCGATGAATGCGCACGCATCCGCCGTCGAGCTCACCTACCGTCGCAGCCTCATGGGCTCTTTCTTCGCGGTGTTCAGCCTGGCAGGCATCCTCGGCGCCGCTCTGGCGGCCGTTGCAGCCGGCACCTCGCTCAGCCTCGCCGCCTTCTTCGGCGTTATCGCGATCGTCGTCATCCCCGTGCAGTTGCTTGTCGGTCCCCGCCTGCTGAAGGGACGTGTCGAAGTAACCGGAAAGGTCGATGACGTCTCCCCCGAGCATCCGAGTCACGATCGCGTCCATGTGCCGTGGAAGCCGATCGTCATCATCGGCATCGCCCTCACCTGCGTCTACATCGCTGACTCGGCGGCATCCAACTGGAGCGCGGTCTACCTGACCGAGGGCCTCCAGTCCACGGAGTCGATCGCCGCGCTCGCCTATGCGGCCTACGCACTGACGACACTGATCGCCCGCATCTTCGTCGACCGCGGCGTGATGGCACGGGGGCCGGTGAAGCTCGTGCGCATCGGTGCCGCGACCGCTGCCGTCGCCGCACTTCTCATCGCGCTCGCCCCGTCACCGGCCTGGGGCCTGCTCGCGTTTGCCCTGCTCGGCCTCGGGCCGCGCCGATCATCCCGCTGGCCTTCACCGCTGCCGCGCAGCACGACGAGCTCGGCAGTGGTGTCGCGATCGCCCGAGTCAACGTCTTCAACTACCTCGGCTTCGTACTCGGGGCACCCCTCATCGGCCTCGTCGCCGACGCCACCTCGCTGAGGTGGGCCTTCGCCCTGCTCGTGCCCGTCCTACTCGTCGTCCTGTTCCTCGCACCGGCCTTCCGAGTCACGTCCTACGCCCGAGGGTGAGCCCGCCCGCGGGGGGCCTGTATTCTCCTCGGCGGTGGCGTGTCCGAGCGGCCAAAGGAGCACGCCTCGAAAGCGTGTGTGGGGGCAACCTCACCGTGGGTTCAAATCCCACCGCCACCGCCATATGACTGATGGGCTCCCGCCTGCGGGGGCCCATCAGTCATATCGACTGTGACAGAGCGCGGGATTTGGGAGGAGGACCCGCAGGGTCCGACGGTTCCCACCACCGCCACCAGCCTCACGCTCGTGCTAGCGGGTTCGGTGGCCGGCGTCTTGAGTCCGTGCCTACCTACACATGCTAATGTATGCACATGTCCCTGAATCATCGACTTCAAGTGCTCCTGGACGAGACGCAGCACGCCCGTCTCGCGGAGCGGGCTGCGGCCGAAGGGCGCTCCGTGGGTGCACTCGTACGCGAGGCGATCGACATGGCCTGGGTCGCTCCTGACATCCGCAAGCAGCAGGCACTTGACCTGATCCTGGCCGCCGAGCCGATGCCGGTGCCCGAGCCCGAGGAGTTGCGGGCCGAGCTTGATGAGCTGCGCGCCGGGCAGTTCGCGTGATCCTTCTCGACACGACGGTGCTCGTCTACGCGGTCGGCGACGACCATCCGCTCACCGGTGCTGCACGTTCATTGATGAGCGACGTGCGCTCAGGTGCC
>CAJAKT010000529.1 GCA_903940375.1 uncultured bacterium
CCGTAGAGCCACGCACCCGTCGGCATCGCACGCGCAAACGAGTCGAGGCCCCGCAGCGAGGCCAGGATGAGGCCGACGGCCAGCTCGGCAGTGCTGGCATCGTGGACCCCGCCCGCATTGCAGAGAGTGACCCCCTTCGGCACGAAGGGCAGGGCATTGTCGTAGCCCGCCGTCAGCAGTTGCACGACCCGCAGATGCGGCATGCGTGACATCAGGGCGAGGTCATCGACGGGCCCCATGTACCGAGGCACATAGAACGCGACCCGGTCGAGGTCGTCGACGAGCGGGATGGCCGGCATCTCCGGGCGCATGTCCGCGGGCAGCCACGCCCCCAGCACCACGTCTACTCGCTGACGCCCAGTCGCTCGAGCAGGAGTGCGCGCACCTTCGCCGCATCCGCCTGCCCGCGCGTGGTCTTCATCACGGCACCGACGATCGCGCCAGCAGCCTGCACCTTGCCGCCACGGATCTTCTCGGCGACATCCGGCTGCGCGGCAAGAGCCTCGTCGATTGCGGCGAGCAGGGACGAATCATCACTGACGACCGCAAGCCCACGCCCTGCAACGACAGCATCAACATCGCCCTCACCGGCAATGACGCCGTCGAAGACCTGACGGGCCAGCTTGTCGTTGAGGCTGCCGTCGGCAACGAGCTCCTCGACCCGACGGATCTGCGCCGATGTCACAGGCAGATCCGTGAGCTCCAGATCACGATCATTCGCGATGCGCGCCAGCTCGCCCGTCCACCACTTGCGCGCGGCCGCCGGATCGACACCGTCGGCGATGGCCGCCTCGACGAGCTCAAGGGCACCGGCATTGACGATGGTCTGCAGCTCGTGCTCGCCGATGCCCCACGCCGCCTGCAGCCGCGCACGCTTCAGCGCCGGGAGCTCCGGGAGGGTGCCGCGGAGTTCCTCGATCCACTCCTCAGAAGGCGCTACCGGCACGAGATCGGGCTCAGGGAAGTAGCGGTAGTCCTCGGCCTGCTCCTTGGATCGGCCGGACGTGGAGCGTCCGGTGTCCTCGTGGAAGTGGCGGGTCTCCTGGATGACCCGACCGCCCGTGGTGAGAACGGCGGCCTGGCGCTCGATCTCCGAGTGCACGGCGCGTTCGACCGAACGAAGGGAGTTGACGTTCTTCGTCTCGCTGCGCGTGCCCCACTCGGCACCCGGCAGGTTCAGGGAGACGTTGACATCACAGCGGAGCGAGCCCTCCTCCATCCGAACGTCCGAGACACCCAGGGCTCGCATGAGATCGCGTAGTTCGGCGACGTAGGCCTTCGCGACCTGCGGTGCCAGCACGCCCGTGCCCACGATCGGCTTGGTGACGATCTCGATGAGCGGGATACCCGCGCGGTTGTAGTCGACGAGCGAGTAGTCCGCGCCGTGGATGCGTCCGGTGGTGCCGCCGGCGTGGGTGAGCTTGCCGGTGTCCTCCTCCATATGGACGCGCTCAATCTCGACGCGGAACACGCGCGGACCGTCGTCGGTCTCGACCGTGACATCGAGGTACCCGTTGAAGCACAGCGGCTCGTCGTACTGACTGACCTGGTAATCCTTGGGCATATCCGGGTAGAAGTAGTTCTTGCGCGCGAACCGGCACCACGGAGCAATGCTGCAGTTGAGCGCAAGGCCCATCCGGATCGTCGACTCGACGGCGGTGCGGTTGACGACGGGCAGCGAGCCGGGCAGGCCCAGGCACACCGGACAGACCTGCGTATTGGCATCGGCGCCGAACGCCGTCGCGCACGAGCAGAACATCTTGGAGTTGGTGCCGAGCTCGACATGCGTCTCGATGCCGAGCACGGGCTCGAACATCGCGAGGGCTTCGTCGAAGTCGACGGTGTCGTGTGCAGTGCTCATAGTTCGGGGGCCTCCTCGATCAGCAGGTGTCCCCAGCGGTCGACCAGCGCCTCCTCGAGGGCCGATCCCACGAGGTAGAGGCGGTCATCGGCCATGGGCGGAGCCATGATCTGCAGCCCGACCGGCAGGCCGTCCTCGGGCGCGAGCCCGACGGGCAGGGACATCGCGGTATTGCCGGCGAGGTTGACGGGGATCGTCGCGATGTCGTTGAGGTACATGGCGATCGGGTCATCGACCTTGTCGCCGATCTTGAAGGCCGTTGTCGGCGCGGTCGGCGAGATGAGAACGTCGACCTTCTCGAAAGCGGCGTTGAAGTCGCGGGTGATCAGCGTGCGCACCTTCTGCGCCTGGCCGTAGTACGCGTCGTAGTAGCCGCTCGACAGGGCGTAGGTGCCGATCATGATGCGACGCTTGACCTCGGCTCCGAAGCCGGCCTCTCGAGTGAGAGCCATGACCTCCTCGACCGAGTGCTGACCGTCGTCACCCACCCGTAGGCCGTAGCGCATGCCATCGAACCGGGCGAGGTTGCTGGACGCCTCAGACGGCAGGATCAGGTAGTAGGCCGCCAGTGCGTACTCGAAGTTCGGGCAGGACACCTCGATCACCTCGGCGCCGAGCGACGTCAGGATCTCGACCGCCTCGTTGAAGCGCTGCGAGACACCGGCCTGGTAGCCATCGCCACCAAGCTCCTTGACCAGCCCGATCCTCATGCCACGGACATCACCACGCTTGGCAGCCGCAACGACATCCTGCACCGGCGCGTCGATCGACGTCGAGTCGCGCGCGTCATGACCGGCGATCGCCGCATGCAGCAACGCGGTGTCCATGACCGTGCGCGCGCACGGCCCTGCCTGGTCGAGCGAGGAGGCCAGTGCGATCAGGCCGTAGCGCGAGACGCCACCGTACGTCGGCTTGACGCCCACCGTGCCCGTGACCGCAGCCGGCTGCCGAATGGAGCCGCCAGTGTCGGAGCCGATCGCCAGGGGTGCCTCGAACGCCGCGAGTGCTGCTGCCGAGCCGCCACCCGAGCCGCCGGGGATCCGGTCGAGGTCCCATGGATTGTGCGTGGGGCCGTATGCCGAGTGCTCGGTGGAGGACCCCATGGCGAACTCGTCCATGTTGGTCTTGCCCAGCATGATCATGTCGGCCGCACGGAGCCTCTCGACCACCGCAGAGTCGTACGGCGGACGCCAGCCCTCGAGCACGCGCGACCCGCACGTCGTCGGCACACCGCGCATCGTCAGCACGTCCTTGACGGCGATCGGCACGCCGGCCAGCGGTCCCAACGGGATCCCTTCGGACCGCTTGCGGTCGACAGCCCGCGCCGCTTCGAGCGCGGCGTCGCCGGTGATCTGGAGGAATGCATGAACCCGCTCGTCGACGGCATCAATGCGGTCGAGGTGCGCGCGCGTCACCTCCTCCGCCGACACCTCGCCTTCGGCAATGGCGCGGGCGAGCACTGCGGCCTCCTGGCGAACCAGATCGCCTTCCATGGCTGCCACGGCTACTCCTCGTCCAGAATGCGCGGGACGCGGAAGCGGTCGTCCTCCCAGGCGGGAGCCCCCGCCGCGATCTCCGCACGATCGAGCCCGGGCCGGGCCACATCGTCGCGGTACACGTTCTCGACCGGGATCGGATGCGAGGTCGGCGGAATGTCGTCGGCGGTCACCTCGGCCACCCGCGCAACGGACTGCAGGATGACGTCGAGCTGCCCGGCGTAGTGGTCAAGCTCGTCGGCACTGAGCTGGAGGCGGGCCAGTCGAGCCAGATGCTCGACCTCCGCCCGGGTGATCGCGGTCATGTGCCAATCCTATTGAGGGACGAACGGCGCCCCATGGCCCGGCACGACCAGCACCGGTGACATCCCGAGGATGCGCCTGCGGGCCTCCGCGAGGATGCCCGCGTCCGGCGCGTACGGATCCTCATCGGGGCCGCCTTCGAACCACCATGCGTGCGTGCAGACGACCAGGCCCTCGTCGGAGTCGATCACGGTGCTGATGTCCTCCACCGTGTGTCCCGGAGTGCGGATCAGGCGGATGCCATCGGCCAGGACCCTGCCCTCTGCGTCCTCGTCGAGCCACAGATCGCCCTGGTAGATGGCGGCGAAGTCATGGAAGCGGGCCCGCGGGAACAGGGCGGCATTGAGGGTGTGGTCGATGTGCTGATGGCTGAAGACGACGTCGGTGATGGCCTCGGGCGTCACGCCGAGCTCGCGAAGCGGGTCGAGGATGAGTCCGGTGCTGGTCACCAGTCCCGGATCGACGATGACGCGGGTGCCGCCTGATTCCGCATAGGTGACGGTGGAGCCGACGTGCATGCCGTCGGGCGTCTCGTCGCCGACGTAGCCCGCATGCAGGATCCGGTACGTGGCTGCCATCAGGACTCCTGTCGGTGAGCGAGTGCTGCGTCGAGTCCGTCGGCGAGCAGAGCCGCGAATCCCGGCAGGCCGACGACTGGTACGCCTAGGGTGATCGCCTTCTCGAGCTTCGAACCCGCGTTCTCGCCAGCGACGACGAGGTCGGTCTTCTTCGATACCGACGACGCGACCTTGGCGCCCAGATCAGCGGCTGCCTGCGCTGCCGAATCCCGCGTGTAGCCCTCGAGGGAGCCGGTGATGACGACGGTGATGCCCGCCAGCGGCTGCGGACCGGTCTCGACGATCTCATCGGCCATCCGGACGCCGCCTCGCTGCCACTTCTCGACGATGTCGCGGTGCCAGTCGACGGCGAACCACTCGGCCACGGTGTCCGCGATCGTGGCCCCGACATCCTCCGTCTCGGCAAGTTCCTGAGCCGTGGCCGCCGCGATCGCGTCAACAGATCCGAACCTCCGAGCCAGATTCGCGGCTGTGGGGCCGCCCACCTGCCGGATCGACAGCGCGACCAGCACGCGGGACACCGGCTGCGACCGGGCCGCACCAAGCCCTGCGAGCAGCGCCATCGCATTCGCTGCCAGCTGCGGCCCGTCCTCGCCCTTCTTGGCCTTGCGCTGGAAGTACTCGCCTCGAAGCAGGTCACTCGGCGTCAGCAGGAAAAGGTCGCCCTCGTCTGCCACGATGCCGGCATCGAGCAGTGCACGGGCC
>CAJAKT010000530.1 GCA_903940375.1 uncultured bacterium
AGGCCCGCACCATCCGGATCCCCGTCCACATGGTCGAGGTGATCAACAAGCTCGCTCGCGTCCAGCGGCAGATGCTGCAGGACCTCGGCCGTGAGCCCACGCCCGAGGAACTCGCCCGCGAGCTCGACATGACCCCCGAGAAGGTCGTCGAGGTCCAGAAGTACGGCCGCGAGCCGATCTCCCTGCACACCCCGCTCGGCGAGGAGGGTGACAGCGAGTTCGGCGACCTCATCGAGGACTCCGAGGCCATCGTCCCGTCCGACGCCGTCTCGTTCACGCTGCTCCAGGAGCAGCTCGAGTCGGTGCTCGACACGCTGTCCGATCGGGAGGCCGGTGTCGTGCGCATGCGCTTCGGCCTCACCGATGGTCAGCCGAAGACGCTCGACGAGATCGGCAAGGTCTACGGGGTCACGCGTGAGCGCATCCGGCAGATCGAGTCGAAGACCATGTCGAAGCTGCGGCACCCATCGAGGTCGCAGGTCCTCCGCGACTACCTTGACTGATCCCGTGCCTCCCGTCACCACCGCTCTGGTCGGATCCGACGACCGGCCGGGCGATGTCGTCGAAGTGACGATGTCAGCCTCCGAGCGCCGGAACGCGCTGGGGGAGGAGATGCTCGCGGGTCTCTCCGCGGCCATTGTCGAGGCGGCACGTACGGGCTGCCGGGCACTGATCGTCCGGGCCGAGTCCGGGGTGAGCACCTGGTCGGCGGGCTATGACATCACGGCCCTGCCGGTGGACGGATCGGATCCGCTCACGTGGACCAACCCGCTCGAGGCGTTCCTGCACGTGCTGCGATCGGCTCCGTTTCCCGTCATCGCCGCTGTCGAAGGCGGGGTATGGGGCGGTGCCTGCGAGCTGGTCATGACGTGCGACCTGGTGGTTGCGGCTCGGTCCGCCACCTTCGCTGTCACCCCGGCGCGGCTCGGGGTCCCGTACAACACGGCTGGGGTGGCGCATTTCCTTGGTGCCTTGCCACTGAACGTCGCCAAGGAGATGTTCTTCACCGCCGACCCGATCACTGCCGAGGCCGCACTTGCCTACGGCGTCGTCAACAGGCTCGTCGAGGACGGTGCCGAGATGCAGGAGACGGCCCGCGATCTGGGGCGGCGTATCGCCACCCGTGCGCCGCTGGCCATCCGGGCGATCAAGGGCGAGATGACGGCGCTGACCGACGCACGATCACTGACGAGCGATGACTTCGAGCGGCTGACGGAACTGCGTCGGGCCGCCTGGACGAGCGCCGACTACCAGGAGGGCGTCCGCGCCTTCTCGGAGAAGAGATCCCCGCACTTCACCGGCGAGTGAGCCGGTAGCGGCTGTCAGGCCTCGGCAGGGGGTGCGGCAGGTGTCGTGCTGAGCCGGTGGGTCTCGTCGACGATCTCGACGGCCTGCGGACGCAGGGCCTCCTCGTGCCGGCTCCAGTGGTGCCCGCAGAAGAGCAGATCGGTGCCGCCGGGCAGGACGACGCGAACATACGCCTGAGCGTTGCAGCGATCGCAGCGATCGGTCACGCTCAACGGTGGCGCGGTCAGTGTCGTGGCCATGTGCCCGGTACCTCCCTGAGTCCGGTCGACGGGTTCCCGTCGATGTGGATAACAGTCTTACATGCCCTGGTTGTTCCCGGTGCGCCACGCCGACCGGGTTCGCCCAGAGCGAAGAGCCACCTGCTGTCGATTCACGAGCGCACAAGCAACGGGGAACACGCGAGCAGCCGCGTCCCCGACTGCCTGAGGACCCGTGGGTAGGTTGGGCGCCATGGCCACCAAGACCCCCGCAGCCGGTTCGGGCGGGTACTCCGCCAAGGACCTCGCCGTCCTCGAGGGCCTCGAGGCTGTGCGGAAGCGCCCCGGCATGTACATCGGCTCGAACGACGGCCGGGGCCTGATGCACTGCTTGTGGGAGATCCTCGACAACGGCATCGACGAGGCCATCGCGGGGCACTGCAAGCGCATCACCGTGCTGCTGCGACCCGATGGCTCGGTCGAGATCTCCGACGATGGCCGAGGCATCCCCGTCGACGTGGAACCGAAGACCAAGCTGACCGGTGTCGAGGTCGTCATGACCAAGCTGCACGCCGGCGGCAAGTTCGGTGGCGGCTCATATGGCGCGTCCGGGGGACTCCACGGCGTCGGTGCATCGGTCGTCAACGCCCTCTCCGCACGGCTCGATGTCGAGGTCGACCGCGGCGGCAAGATCCACATGATGTCCTTCCGGCGGGGAGTTCCGGGGCTCTTCGACGGTCCTGATGAGAACGCGGCCTTCAGCAAGAAGAGCGGGCTCCAGATCGTCGGGACCTGCCCGCGGACGCGCACGGGCACGCGGGTCCGCTGGTGGGCTGACCGGCAGGTGTTCACCAAGGATGCGGTGTACGACCGCGAAGCCCTGCGCGAGCGCGCTCAGCAGAGCACCTTCCTCGTACCCGGGCTGACGATCTCGCTTCGCGACGAGCGCGATGCATCCGATGTGTGGGAGGAGTCCTTCCAGCACAAGGGCGGCATCGCCGAGTACGCCGAGTACCTGGCGGTCGGTGAGGGTGTGACCCCCGTCATCCGGCTCACGGGTCAGGGACACTTCCATGAGACCGTGCCCGTCCTCGATGACAAGGGGCACATGACCCCGCAGGAGGTCGAGCGCGATCTCGGCGTCGATATCGCGCTGCGCTGGGACACCGGCTACGAGTCCACGCTGCGGTCCTTCGTCAATGTCATCGCTACGCCGAAGGGCGGCACCCACGTCGCTGGCTTCGAGCGGGCCATCGTCAAGGTCCTGAACGACCAGCTGCGCACCGCCAAGGTGCTGCGCGTCAACGAGGACAGCATCACCAAGGACGACTGCATGGAGGGTCTCACTGCCGTCGTTGCGGTGCGGCTCGCCGAGCCGCAGTTCGAGGGCCAGACCAAGGAAGTGCTCGGCACGCCGTCCGCATCGCGCATCGTCGGCAATGTCGTCGCCAAGGAGCTGGCTGCGTGGCTGACCTCGCCGCCACGTGGAGAGAAGGCCGCAGCCAAGGCGCTGCTCGACAAGACGGCCAACGCCATGCGGGCGCGGGTCGCGGCACGAGCGCATCGCGACACGCAGCGGCGCAAGACGGCACTTGAGTCGTCGGCGCTGCCCGCCAAGCTCGTCGACTGCCGCAGCGACGACGTCGACCGCACCGAGCTCTTCATTGTCGAGGGCGACAGCGCCCTGGGCACCGCCAAGACCGCCCGCAATGCCGACCATCAAGCCCTCCTGCCGATCCGCGGCAAGATCCTGAACGTGCAGAAGTCGTCACTCGCCGACATGCTCAAGAACACCGAGTGCGCGTCGATCATCCAGGTCATCGGTGCGGGATCGGGTCGCAGTTTCGACCTGTCGCAGGCGCGCTACGGAAAGATCATCCTGATGTCCGATGCCGACGTCGACGGTGCGCACATTCGATGCCTGCTGCTCACCCTGATCCACCGGTATCTCAAGCCGCTGCTCGACGATGGCCGAGTCTTCGCTGCTGTGCCGCCCCTGCACCGGCTCGAGATCATCAACCCCGGTTCCAAGGCGAACGAGGTGATCTACACCTACTCGGACACCGAGATGCACACCGTCCTCAAGGACGCGGAGAAGCGTGGCCGGCGGGTGAAGGACCCCGTGCAGCGTTACAAGGGCCTGGGCGAGATGGACGCATCGCAGCTGCGCGAGACCACCATGGACCCTGCGCACCGCACCCTGCGACGCATCACGATGACCGATGCTGCTGCAGCTGACGAGGTCTTCGACCTGCTGATGGGCAGTGATGTGGCGCCCCGCAAGGACTTCATCGTCGAGGGCGCGGCGTCTCTCGACCGTGATCGCATCGACGCCTGACCCGTCGTCATCGTCCGGCCCGGCGCACAATGGAAGTGCCTGAGGAGGTGGTGATCATGCCATCAGGATGGATGCCAGATGCACGCCAGGATCTGCGGATGCGGCCGGTCTGGGTCGAGTTGGCACAGCAGGACAAGCGGCGTCGAGCCTTCAGGGCTGTTCAGCCGTGGGGCCTGCACCACAAGTCCCACCGGACGGCGCGCCCGATGCGCGGGGCGCACGCCTGACAGGGTGCACGGGAGCAGCGGCTGGCTAGGGTGAGTCCATGACGCTGTCGCGGACCGCCATTCTCCAGCCGTTCCCCGCTGACGCCTTCGCCGATGTGATCGCGGCGAACGAGGACTATGCCCAGCAGTACACGGCATCCGAGCTGACCGGCTGGGCGGTGAAGGGTCTGGCGGTGATCACCTGCATGGACTCGCGCATCGCGCCTCTGGGCGTGCTCGGCATGCAGCCGGGCGATGCGAAGATCCTGCGCAACGCAGGCGCCCGCGTCACGGAGGACGTCCTGCGCACCCTCGTTCTCGCCACGTATCTGCTCGGGGTCCGTCGGGTTCTGGTCATGCCGCATACCGACTGCAAGATGGCCAGCGGTGAGGAGGTCGACGTCCACCAGCAGATCCTGGAGAAGTCAGGCGTCGATACCCGGAGTCTCGAGATCCGCACCGTGACTGATCAGATGTCCGCACTCGTCACGGATGTCGTGCGCGTGCGAGCATTCCCGCTGCTGCCGGCAGACCTCGTGGTCGCCGGAGCGATCCTCGACGTGGGTACCGGCCGCCTGCAGCCGATGGACATCTGACCGCGAGCGACCAGTTCAGGTGTTCGGTCGCAGTACCGACACCGGCACCCCGCCGATTCCCCACTCGTCGGACGTCACCTCGTAGATCGCCACGCGCACGCGGGCGGCATCGCCGCCGATCGCCTCGGTCGTAGCCTCCGTCAGCCGGCGGATGAGATCGTGCTTCTGCTCGGTTGTGCGACCTTCCATCATCGTGACCTGGATGAAGGGCATCGGTACCTCCTGATTGTCAGCGGCAGGGTAGCTCGACGGTGCCGAGCCGGTCGAATCGTGCGACGACGGTATCGCCCGGGGAGACAGCGACGGCCTCGGTGAGTGCACCGGCCATCACAACCTGGCCGGCGGTGAGGCCCTGGCCGCGTGCGGCCATGCGGCGCACCATCCACGCCACGCTGGCTGCCGGGTGGCCCAGCACGGCCGCGCCAGCGGCGGTGGCGAGCAGGCGGCCGTTCTTCTCGAAGGTGCAGCCCACGAGCTTCAGGTCGATGCCGCGTGGGTCGATGCCCTGTCCGCCGAAGACGAAGCCAGCACACGATGAGTTGTCGGCGATGACGTCGCTTCCGGTGAACTTGTAGCCGGCGAAACGAGAGTCGAGGATGTCGATCGCGGGGAAGACGAGCGCCGTCGCCGCCAGCACATGGGCTGCCAGCACGTGCGGCCCGCGGAGGTCGTCCTTGAGCAGGAAGGCGATCTCGGGCTCACATCGAGGCTGGATGTAGTCGGAGCAGATGAGCGTCTGGCCGGTGTCGAGCTGCATGTCGTCGGTGAGCCACCCGTAGAGCGGCTCGGAGACGTTCATCTGCTGCTGCTTCGCGACACTGGTGAGCCCGAGCTTGGCGCCGATGACGACGGCACCGGCCTCGACCCGGGCCTGGACGACCGCGTCCTGCACGGTGTAGGCCGTTGCCGCGTCCAGGTCGGGGTACTCGTTCGTCAGTGGCAGCACGGCGGTGCGCTGCCGGGCGGCCTCGATGAGGGTTCGGGCGATCTCGTCGGTGGGGAGGGTCATGATGAGTCCTTCTACTCGCTGGCCATGCGGATGGTGATGGGGCCGAGCCGGTCGAAGTCGGCTCGGAAGACGTCGCCGGGCTGCACGGGGACCATGGCGTGCAGGGCGCCGGTCATGATGACGCTGCCGGCCGGGAGGACGACGCCCATCGGGGCGAGCGTGTTCGCCAGCCAGGCCACGGTGGCAAGGGGATCGCCCATGGCAGCGGCGCCCGCGCCGGTGGCGATGACCTCGCCGTTCCTCGTGAAGATCATCCCGATCAGGCGCGGGTCGAATCCGTCGACCGGGACGACGGTGCTCGACAGGGCGATCGCGCCGTTGGACGCCAGGTCGGCGACGGTGTCGGCGAGCTTGATCTTCCAGTCGCGGATCCGGGAGTCGACGATCTCGAGTGAGGCGACCAGGCCGCGCGTTGCCTGCAGCGCATCTGCCGGGGTGCAGTGCGGGCCGGTGAGATCCTCGGCGAGGATGACGCCGATCTCGGCCTCCATCCGGGGTGCGATGAAGCGGTCGACCGGAAGCTCGGCACCGTCACGGAACACCGTCGACGCGAACACCGGCCCGAAGTCGGGCTGGTCGACACCGAGCAGGGTCTGCATCGCCGTCGACGTCAGCCCGAGCTTGTAGCCGCAGATCACCTCGCCATCGGCCACCAGCATCCGCACCAGGTGCTCCTGGATGGCGTATCCGTCCTCCATGCCCAGATCCGGCATGGTGTCGGTGAAGGCCGCGATCGGGACGCCGGTACGCCGTGCGTCATACAGCCCCTGTGCGAAATCGCGGGCCTGCTGGTCGGTGATGATGGCGCTCATGCGCCGCTCCTTCCGGTGGTGGTGTCGCGGTAGCCGAGGCGGCGACTGATGGCGAGCCCGGCCTCCACGGCCGGGCGGGCAAAGCGGGTCAGGGAGTCCTGTGTCATTCGCTGGAGCGGTCCGGAGACAGACACCGCTGCGACGACCTCACCGAGGTCATTGCGAATCGGTGCGGCGATGGAGGCGATGCCCATTTCGGCCTCGTTGACTTCCTCGGCCCAGCCGCGCTGCCGAATGGTGGTGAGGTTCGAGCGGAGCATCCCTGCATCGTGGATCGTGCTCGGGGTGGTGCGCGGGAGAACCCACCCGTCCAGGAGGGCATCGAGTGATGCGGCCCGGATGCAGGCCAGCAGGAGCTTCCCTGAGCTCGTGGCGTGCGCATCGGCCCGGTGCGCGACCGGGCCGATGAGTCGGAGCGTATGCGGGCTCTCGCGCCGCTCGAGGTAGACAACCTGGCGTCCGTCCAGCACTGCCACCTGAACGGTCTCGCGTGTTGCCTGCCGGAGGCTGTCGATCACGGGATCAGCGGCATCGTGCAGTCCGATGTGCACCGACACCGTCGCACCGAGCTCGTAGACGGCGAGACCCAGCCGGTAGGCACCGGTGTCCGGGTCGTGCTCGAGCAGGCGTTCGTCGGCAAGGGTGCTGAGCAGCCGGTGCGTGGTGCTCTTGCTGAGGCCCAGCCGGCGTGACAGCTCGCTGACGCCGAGCTCGCGCGAGGTGCCGGAGAACTCCTTGAGCAGGCGCGCTGCGTTGCGGACACTCGACAGAGTCGAGTGCTGGCGGCTTGCAGTGGTGCCCGGGCCATCAACGGGCCGCAGGTCACTCATCACGCAGCCTCTCCTCGCGAAGTGTGCAGCAGCCGACGCTGCCGCACGCCTGCGAGATTAGCAGGGGAGGGGACCGTGATGGGTGGTCTCGGATCCGCGCGGGATGCCGTGCGCGACGTGTCTCGCGTGAGGGATTAGGTTTGCTTGGTCAGCACTGGAACCTGCCGAGGAGTCACCATGTCCCGCACCGTGAGGGTCGCCGTCATCGGATCAGGCCCGTCCGGGATCTACGCGGCGGATGCCCTCGTCAGTCAGTCGGAGGTTCCCGTCGAGGTAGATGTCATCGATCGTCTCCCCGTCCCCTTCGGACTGGTCCGCTACGGAGTCGCGCCCGACCACCTGAGCATCCGCTCGGTCCGCGACACCCTCGACAAGACCCTCGACAAGCCTGGTGTCCGCTTCCTCGGCAACGTGTCTGTCGGCGAGGACGTCTCCATGGCGGAGCTCCACAGGTGCTACGACGCGATCGTCCTCACTTACGGAGCGTCCCGCGATCGCCGGCTCGGCGTGCCCGGTGAGGACCTCGCAGGCAGCGTGGCCGCAACGGACTTCGTCGCGTGGTACTGCGGTCATCCGGATGCCGATCGCGACCTGTTCGAGTCCCTAGTGCCGGAGGCGACTGGTGTCGTCGTCGTCGGTGTCGGCAACGTGGCTGTCGATGTCACGCGTGTCCTGGCCAAGACCGTCGCGGAACTCGACCACACCGACATGCCGCAGTACGTGTTCGACACCCTGGCGAAGTCGAAGATCACCGACATTCACGTCCTTGGGCGACGTGGGCCGGCCCAGGCCGCCTTCACGACGAAGGAGCTGCGGGAGCTCGGTGAACTCGCCGATGCGGACATCATCGTCGACCCGGCCGACATGGAGCTCGACGAGGCAAGCGCAGCACTCGCCGCGTCTGACAAGGCCGTGGCGCGCAATGTCGAGGTCATGCGCGTCTGGTCAACCGAGGCGCCGAGCGGAAAGCCGCGTCGCATTCACCTGCACTTCTTCGCCCGTCCGACCGAACTGCGTGGCACCGATCACGTGGAGACCGTCGTTGTCGAGCGCACGGCCCTGACGCCCGAGGGCTCGGCGGTTGGCACCGGTGAGTTCACCGAGATCGCCGCCAACGTCGTCATCCGCAGCGTCGGCTACCGCGGCACCGCACTCGACGAGGTGCCCTTCGACTCAGGGCGCAATGTCATCCCGCACACTGACGGGCGGGTTGAGCGCGACGGCGTGACCGTGCCCGGTGAATACGTTGCCGGCTGGATCAAGCGGGGCCCGACAGGCATCATCGGGACGAACAAGAAGGATGCCGTCCAGACGGTCGCGTCCTTGCTG
>CAJAKT010000531.1 GCA_903940375.1 uncultured bacterium
AGCCCTTGCGGCTCACGACGGCGGGTGGCTTGGCCTCAAGGTTGTGGAGCCCGTTCCAGGCGAGGTTGACCAGGTGGGCCACGACCTCCTCCTTCTTCGGCTTGCGCACATCGAGCCACCACTGGCCGGTCTGGGCGACCATCCCGATGAGCATCTGCGAGTACAGCGGTGCCCACTTCGGGTTCAGCTTGTGCGCCCGGAACTGGGTGGCGAGCAGGTCGTCGACCCGGGCCGCGACGTCGACGAGCAGGCCGGCGAACGTGCCGCCGCGAGTCTCCGACTGGGCCTCGGGATCGCGGACCGCGGGGGTATCGCGCACGAGGATGCGGAAGCCATCGGGGTAGCGGTCGATGTAGTCGAACAGGGCCATGCCTGCCCGCTCGAGCAGGGTGCGGGCATTTGCGTGCGGCGTGCCCGGTTCATTGGCATCACCAAGTGCATCGGCAATGGACCCCAGCAGGTAGGTCATCTCGCGATCGACGAGGACGGCGTACAGGCCTTCCTTGCCCCCGAAGTGCTCGTAGACGACCGGCTTGGACACGCCCGCCTTGGCGGCGATCTCCTCGACGCTGACCGCCTCGAAGCCCTTCTCTGCGAACAGCTTGCGTCCGACGTTGAGCAGCTGCTCACGTCGCTGCTGACCGCTCATGCGCACGCGCTCGACGCGCGCGGTGCGGCGAGGGTCGGTGCGCAGCGTGGCGGTCGGCAGCGGGGTCACGGTGGCGCCGATGTCGTCGTCTGCGTCGTCGAACTCAGGATCCATGGTGCGCACTCTCTCAGGAGGTTGGTGCTGATGCCGGCAACCCGGGTACGCGTCGGCGCATGGCCGGGTCCTTGAGCTTGGCGGCGATGCGCTCCGGCTTGGGCCAGCGGACATCGCGGGCCCAGCCAAGCTTCTCGAGCCCGCGGATGATCTCCGCACTCAGGTCGATCTGGCCCCGCAGCACGCCGTGGCGTGCGCTGGTCTGGTCGACGTGGTGCAGGTTGTGCCAGGACTCACCGAAGGACGGGATGGCGAGCCAGGCCACGTTGCTCGACAGGTCGCGGCTGTTGAACGGACGTGTGCCGAACACGTGGCAGATCGAGTTGATCGACCACGTGACGTGATGGACGAGCGCGACGCGGACGATGCCGGCCCAGAAGAACGCCGTCAGTGCGCCGATCCACGACCACGTGATGAGTCCGCCGAGCAGCGCGGGCAGCAGCAGGGTGGTGGTGATGGCGAGCGGGAAGTAGCGCGAGATGCGTCGCAGATCCTTGTCGGCTGCAATGTCCGGGGCGTACTTCGCGATGGAGGTGTTCTGCGGGTCGAAGAACCAGCCGACGTGCGCGTAGAAGAGGCCCTTGGCGATCGCGCGCTTCGATGTGCCGAAGCGCCACGGGGAGTGCGGGTCACCGATCTCGTCGGAGAACTTGTGGTGCTTGCGGTGATCGGCAACCCACTGGTCGAGCGAGCCCTCGAGTGCCATCGAGCCAGCGATCGCAAGCGCGATCTTGACCGCGCGGTTGGCCTTGAACGAGCCGTGCGTGAAGAAGCGGTGGTAGCCGACCGTGATGCCGGCCGCTGTGATGGTCCACATCACGAAGACCAGGGCGATGTCGGTCCAGCCCAGATAGCCACCCCAGGCGACCGGGATCGCCAGCAGTACGGCGATCAGGGGGATGACGATGAAGAAGCCAATCGTGATGCGCATCCCCATGCTGTTCGGCTGCAGCGGGTCGTTTGCGGGCGACTCGGTGGGCAGGGCCTCGGGGGATGCCGTCATGGTGCTCCTTCGCTGCGGGCGGCCCATTCGAGCGTACCTACGCTTCCGTAGGTTACGCTTCCGTAGGTTGCGAAGTCAACCCTTCCGCTGCCGCCGACCTCGGCACTGACGCCCTGCTGCGGGTGGACACCCTCGCGATGGCGGTCGAATAATTGCAGGAGCTAGCGACATCCTGGGGGGATCATGTATCGCAAGGCTGCAGCCATCGGTGCAGGTGCAGCGTTCATCGTGAGTCTCTCGTTGGCTCCCGCGCAGGCGGCGGTCGGGCGCCCTGCGGAGGTGGTGGCTCCGGTGTGCGAGGTGGTGGCGCATGCGGACTGCCAGGGGGCTGATCTGACGGGTGCGGACCTGTCCGGGCTCGAGTTGCAGGGCATCAATCTGGCGGGCGCGAATCTGGCGGGCGCGAATCTGTCCGGTGCCACGCTCTCGCAGGCGGACCTGGGTCAGGCCGACTTGGCGAAGGCGAACCTGACGGATGCGATCCTGACCGATGCCGACCTCGGTGCGGCGAACCTTGCCGATGCTGACCTCACCAATGCCCTGCTCAGCAGGGCCAATCTGTCCGGTGCCAAGCTGCCGTCGGCGAATCTTGCGGAGGCTTTCGCGCAGAAGGCTGACCTGTCGTGGGCGGATCTGTCGGGGGCCAGTTTCGTGAAGGCGGACCTGTCCGGGTCGTACGCGGGCAGTGCGATCCTCGTCGGGACCGACTTCAACGACACCATCTTGATGGGCGTGGACTTCAGCCATGCCGACCTCAGTGCGGCGAAGACGACGGGCACGACCGTGTGCCCGACCGGGGACCTGGGTCCGTGCACCGGCACGCCGGCGGATGCGAGTGACGATGTCACCGAGAGCGAATCGTCATCTGGGGAGGGCAAATGGTCGGTGAATGGCTGCTGGATTCATCCGGGAACCGTCTGCGAGGGCTTCGACTTCACCGGGAGGGATTTCTCCATCGCGGGGCATGAGGATGCAGATGTGTCGCGGTCGCAGCTCTCCCGGGCGAACTTCACTAGAGCCTTCTTCGGCACTTTCACCATCATCGGCGCGACGATGGTCGATGCCAACTTCACGGATGCGGCGTTCGTGACCACAGACGTCCAAGGCTCGAACCTCACCAACGCGATTCTGGTGGGGGCCACCATGCTAGGTGCCGACTTCAGCGGTGCGCGTTTTGATGGCGTGGATTTCCACCGCTCACGGGTGGCGGGTTTCGATGACTGGAAACACATCACTACGGCGGCCAAGTTCAACAGAGCATCGATGGTGGGTGCCCAGTTGGGCGGCGTGTTCTGGAGCGACTTCGACATGATCGGCTCGGACCTCACGGGAGTGCGGGCCGATGGTGTGGTGTTCAAGAAATTTCAGTTGAGGAAGTCGAATCTGACCGATGCCAGTTTCGCCGGGGCTGACCTCACAGGGGGCAGTCTGGATGGGGTGCAGGCCAGGAATGCTGACTTCCGATCAGCGAAGATGAAGAACGTGGAGGCCATAGTCGCGGACTTCACGGGGAGCGACTTGCGCGGAGCGGACCTCGAGAACGCGGACCTGAGGAAGGCGAACTTGGAAAGCACCCGGCTCGCCGAGGCGAACCTGTTCGGCGCGAACCTGTTCGGCGCGAGAATCTCGGGTAGCGTCCTCGCGCAGGCACTCACCAATGTGAAGACCACCTGCCCCTACGGTGAGCATGGTCCGTGCCGGTAGTTAGCGGACGGGCGCGATGATCACCCGGTTCGACCGGGTGCCATGGTCGTCAAGGACGTAGACGAACGCACGCTGGCGGGCTCGTCGCTGCCAGGTGAAGGCGCCATCCTCAGCGACGCGTACCGTGCCGCTGTCGGTGTAGGTCGGGTGGCCGGCGAAGCGCACGCGCACCCGAACGACCGTGCCTGCGAGACGCGTCGCGTGTCCCGTGACGTAGATGCGGCCCGCCAGCTGGCCTCGGCCGGCGCGTCCCGTGATCACGATCGATGCAGTGGCTGCGGATCTCGCGACGATTGACACGCGAAGCGCGGATGTCGCTACTTCGCTTCCCGCGTTCGCGGTGATGACGTATCCGGTACTCGCGTTTGCCACAACGGGAGTACCCGAGACCACGCCGGTCAGCGGGTCCAGGGCCAAACCGGCCGGCAGCGTGGGCGCGATGGTGAATGTCGCGGGTCGCGTGAAGTGAGCGAGGGCAAGGGTCGCCGTCGCGTCTACGGGGGCGCCGACGGTGCCCTCGCTCAGCGGGCTCGCGGGGGCGATGGTGGGAGCCTGCGTGGCTGACCCGGATCCGGATGCCGACGAGGAACCAGAAGCCGGCCCGGGCACTGG
>CAJAKT010000532.1 GCA_903940375.1 uncultured bacterium
CGGTGAACTCGGCATGGGCATAGAAACGCGCCAGCTCCTCATCGCTGACGCTCGTCGACAGCACGCTGAGCTTGCCTCCCAGCCCTCCCGACTCCACGTACTCGCGCAGGAACGCGTCGGCGTGCCAGCCCAGCCGGCCGACGCACACGAGATCCGGGATGGTGTCGGGTCCATGGCGATCGAGCAGCACTTGCCACGCACGCAAGGCAAGCAGGTGGTTCTTGCGAGACTCCACCGTCCCGACGAACAACGCGTACTGACGCGGCCACGGAGAGACCGTAGTGTCGAACTGCTCGGGCGTTAGGCCACATGGCAGCCCGGTCACACCACCGGACACGGCCTCCCAGTCGCGGCGACGGCAGTGCGACTCGTAGTCACGGCGGCTCGACTCGGAGATGGCCGGAATGCGTGAGGCGGTCTGGGTGATGAGGTTGAGGTAGCGGTCGAACAACTGGTTGACGGCCGCGGTGTGCCCCGTCTCGAGCACCGGTGTCAGGTCGTAGAGCAGGTAGACGCAACGTGCTCCCGCTGCGTGTGCGTCTCGAGCGGCCAGCATCAGCGCATCGTTGATCCACACCGCGCCGAGGAAAACCAGGGTGCAGGTGTCGTCGAGATGAACGGGAGGAGCCGTGGTTGCCCGGGCCAGGCACGTCCCGGCGGTGGACGACAATTCACTGCGCCCGATATCGGCCGCAGCCGACGCACCGCGGGTGATCAATACTGCCGTCTCGGCCGGTGACAGCTCGACAAATACCCCTCGTCCACGATCAAGGATGACCGGGGATGCACCTGGATCTGCAGCAAGGAGAAGGGGTGCGGTCTCGGCAATGACCCGCTGTACCCCAGAGACCGACTCCTGACGCTGCAGAAACTCCACAAGATCGGTGACATCGAGGAGGACGTGCCTCGAGTTCACTGCTGACGTCACGGTGGAAGCCTACGGTCCCTCAACCGGAATCGACGTTTGCCCCGAAGTCCACACCGGGACGTGCGTCGCGTCCTGTAGGTTACGGCAGGGGAAACGGGGGGTGAACCCGAAGGGGAGAGCATGAGAACAGGTGGCATCGCCCTGCTCTGGGGGCCGCCCCGTTCCGGCACCACGTGGTTGTACAACGTCGTCCGCGAGGTGACGGCTTGCGCCAACATCCGTGCGGAAGGCTGGGTCCAAGGTCAGCCACCGCCCGACCCGCGTCAGTTCGACGCCCTCGTCGTCAAATCCCACCAGGCACATGCGGTCGAAACGCTCCACGGAATGATGCCTCACCCCCATATCCACCTGGTCGGCATCTTCAGGGACCCGACCCAGGCGTTCGCCTCGCTCATCCGAACTCAGTCCGTGCCTCGTGACGAACTGCTGACCTGGCTGACCCGCGACATCGAGAGCATCGATTCCGCCTTCGCCCAACTTCCCGGAGCTCTCCTCGTACGGGAAGAGTGGATCGCTACCCGTGCGGCTGAGGTGATCCATGCGCTGGCATCCCACCTGAATGCCGGCCTTTCACCTGTGCAATGCACGGCGATCGCGCACCAGTA
>CAJAKT010000533.1 GCA_903940375.1 uncultured bacterium
CGATCAGCTGCGCTGACAGCGCCTGCTCCTTCGCCGTTCCCTGGATGATGTCGTACGTGGAGATGCGGACATCGGCACCTATCCGCACTCGAGATGGAACCCCCAGTACTGGGTCGCGAGCTTTCTCAAGTCATCGTCGTAGAACTCCATACGTGTTCCGACATCAGGCCAGCGTCGCTTGATCAGCGCACAAGTCGCGTAGCCCATCGGCCCCCAGTTGCGCGTGTACGTCAACGCCCATCCGAACTTGGTGCGCGCCTTGCTCGGCATACGATCACGCCGGCAGCCATAGTAGGAATCTGAGACCTCGTCGTAGTTGCATACCCGAGTCGACGTCGCCCGATGAGTGGTGTCGAGCAGAAAGTACTTGAGGACGGCCCGACCAGACGATCGTCCGGCATAGACCACTAGGCGCTTCGGTCCGGAAGCCGCACTGGCTATCCCCGTGCAAGCGACCTTGTAGGAATGGGTGGCGGAGGCCAGTTCGACATCCGCGCCGTTGCGTACTGAAACGGCGATCCGATACGGCTGCTTCGCGAAATACGCAGACCAGCACTCGTCCTTGGAAATGCTGTTGTACGCGATCCTCGCCCGGTATTGATAGGACCCCGTGCCGCCGGTCACCTGCGGGTTGCCGTCACCATAGGTGGACGCGGTCAGATCGACGCTGTCGCACTCACGTTGCTTGCCGTCGGGCTTCACGTAGCAGATGTAGAGCGAGGTTGCCGTGGCGCTGCTGTCGGTGATCGCGAAAGTCGCCCACGAGGTCGCAGATGCCCGACCCACGGTGGCCGGAACGCTGGCCGGTCCCGTGGCTGAGATCGTCACCGGCCCATCCGCATGCGCTGCCTGCGCCCCAGCCATCGAGCCGGCGAATACAACGGCAGCCACAAACACCGACGTCCCTCGCAAACACAGAGTCATGATCGATCCCCCCAATCGTCTGACGTCGTCTGCCTAAGGTAGTGCCGGAGGCCCTGCGATGAAGTGGTTCGGACGAGGTGTAGCGGTTCTCATCGTCATCGGGCTGACAGGCAGCGCGCTCCCTGCCCGAGTCGTCGCGGCGCCCAGCCCTTGCGGGGAGAACCTGAGCACCCTGCTTGGGGCTGGGATAGGTCGTTCTCTCTCCCCTGGTATCGCTCTCACGGTCTGGTCAGCGGCGCGCCCATCCACCGAGTCGGCGCAGCGCAACGTCCGAGCGGCCCTCCTCCACTCCACCACCGCCTCCGTGACACCCGTGCTGTCGCCACTCCCGCAACGCGTGGACCCTGCCGAATTGGTGGCACGCACTGGACTCATAGCGGCCGTCAACGGCGACCTATTCGACGCTATTGCCGTGGATGCGTCTGTCCCAGAAGGGCCTGTCGTGACGAACGGCGTCGTACGTTACGCACCGCCCGGCCGGCATGCCGTCGTGCACTGGAGCAACGGTCGACCACGACTTCACCGGGCCCTCCTGCGTGCATCCGTAACGATCGCGACGGCCGAAGGTGCGGTCCTGATCCCCATCGCGGCCGTCAACTACCCCGACCTGTCAACTGGATCGGTTCTCTTCACCCAGTCGTGGTCGGGGCGAACAGTCCGCGGATCAACAACGCTCGTACTGCGAAGTGGCCGACTCACTCAGATCATTCGCGGTGGTCGAGCGGTGAGTCCCCAACGCGGGGAGTCCGTGGTGCAGATCCTGGACGCGCCAAGCATCCCCTCGGGACTGCGCGTCGGCGCTACCGCCAGGGTCAGGTCTGTGCTCGGCCGCACGCACGCGGACACCAAGGTCATGGGCCACAGCGGACGCCTGCTGCGTGATGGCGTGTTGACACGGCCTTGCGACGGTGTCGCCGGGCTGCTGCGTCCCCGCACTGCTTTCGCATGGAACGACACGGGTGAGTCCTGGCTCGCTGTCATCTCAAGCGGCCAACCGGATGCCGCGGATGGGATGCGCGGAGGAGGTGCCACAGTCTCCGCGTTTGGTTCGTGGCTTGCCAGTCAGGGTGCGACCGATGCCGTGCTCCTGGACGGGGGCGGCTCGACGATCATGCTCCGAGGCGACCGCCCCGACGTGCTGCGCATCGACCTGCCACAGTCGACCTACCGCCGCCCGGTTCCCGTACTGCTCGGAGTAGTCCCGATTTCCCGTGCACAGATGCTGATGCCGCGAGGGAACGCACGATGAGCACGTTCACCTACGTCCCACTCGATGTCGACAGTCCCGCGCATCTGCAGGCGGCCTACGACGTTGCTCGTGAGTGCGAGCTGGCGAACGACGGCACCACCGATGTCACGCTGGAGTCGATCACCGCCCAGCTCGCCGGACCCGTCGCGATGCGCGAGGCGCAGCTGCTGGTGCTCGACGCCGAGTCACCGGTGGGGCTGCTCAGCGTGGAGAACGAGGTCGACGGTCGCGAGATCTTCATCGACGCATATGCACTCGGCTCTCGACGCCGTGAGTTACTCGATGAGCTTCTCGCTCGGGGACTCAGCAGCGCACGAGAAGTGGCGGCTGCTGACGCGGATGCACGCGTGCCGCCGGGGGCTGATCCGCTCGAGATGGATGCCGCCTTCTGGCAGGTGACGACAGCGACCTACACGACGGATCACGTCTACGCCGATGCGATTGAGGCCGCGGGCTTCACTTCCGTGCGCACGTACTGGCGGATGATCCTTGATCTTCGTGGCTGGTCAGCGACGCCACCCGTGGCTCCCTTGGGCGTCACCAAGCGGGTGGTCGACGGGGAGGCCGATCAGAGGCTGCTGCTGCGGCTGCGCAACGAGTCGTTCGCCGATCACTTCGGCGAGACGTTCGAGCGCAACTTCGACGACTACCTCGCGCAGCTGCTCGCAACGGACGGATGCGATCCGTCGCGCTGGTGGATCGCCGAGCTCAATGGCGAGCCGGTCGGACTATGCATCCTCGACGACTCGAAAGCGGAGTTCGACGAGGGCTACGTGCGCACCCTCGGTGTCGCGCCGTCCGCCCGCGGTCTCGGTATCGCGCGCTGGCTGCTCCAGTGCGCTGCGGCAGATGCCGTGGCACGTGAGTCTTCGGGGCTCGCCCTCACTGTCGATGGCCGCAACACCACGGGCGCTACCCGGCTGTATGCGTCCGTTGGCTTTCGCATTCGTCAGCAGCTCGACCTTTACTGCTACCCGATCGTTGACAGTGCTCCGCTTTCATAGACGCTTTCCGTCCTTCTGGGATGAAGCCAAGCCGTCAGGCCGCACGATCGGTCGATCCCCCTTGCGACAGTTGGGTCTGCAGGGCCGCCACCATCTGCTTCAGCTCAGCGAGCTCCTTCAGGACCTCGTCCGCAGGAGTCGGAGCGGGTGGCGTCTTGTTCTGCTTGATCAGGGTCGCCGCAAGACCTGCCGAGACAACGCCGAGGACGGAGATGCCCACCATCATGATCAGCGTGGCGATGAACCTGCCCATCCACGTCACCGGAACGAAGTCTCCGTAGCCGACCGTGGTGATGGTCTCGAAGGACCACCAGACGGCGTCGCCGAATGACGTGATCTCCGCACCGGTCGCGCCGCGTTCCGCACCCAGGACCATCAGGCTGCCGACCCACACGACGAGTGCCGTCACCATCACCGCGCTGACGACGGCCTTGACCGTTACCGCGCCACGCTTCTTCGACAGGATGCCGTCGCTGTTGAAGGCGCGCAGCGCGCGCAGGGCCCGGAACTGCGGGACCACGACGGTGATGACATCGAGGAGATGCGTGCGGATGAACCGCCACCGGTCAGGCGACAGCCCGATCCGGAAGGCGAGGTCCGCCGCGAACAGCAGCCAGAGGAAGTTCCCGAAGATGGTCGCCCACGTGAACCAGGGCGCGTC
>CAJAKT010000534.1 GCA_903940375.1 uncultured bacterium
CCGCGCAGGTACCCGACGCTCGCGAAGTCGGGCGAGTAGTGCACGGCTTCATCGCCGTTGAAGAACATCGCGCGCGGCATCCACGAGTCGTACAGGCTCGACACGTGATTGAAGCTCTTCTCCTTGATCGTGAACAGGCCCTCGCCCGTTTCCATCCCCGGTGCCCCGAAGCGCGCATCGGTGAGCAGCTTGACCTTGCCGTGCACGACGTAGCGCAGGGTGCGGGTCGTCTTGTCGATGCACAGTGCCGTCTTCACTTCGGTGCAGCGCAGCGGCAGGATGCCGATCGGCTCGGCCATCCGGGCGAGCTTCACCCACGTCTGCTTGTCCGTGACGCCCGTCGGATCGAGCCAGTTCTTCGCCTGGAAGGCCTTGACCGCCGACACGGTCGAGCCGCCGTACGCCTGCCGCGTGGTGTTGCTCGCATCGATGTCGTACCCGAGCCAGGCCAGTCGCTCCTGTAGGCGCGCAGTCTTGTATCCGTAGTGACCCTTGCGGAGCGGAAGTCGCGCGCGCGGAGGCGGCAGCGATGGTGCACCGGGCGCGGTCTGTGCGGCCATGACGACGTTGACGGAGACGAGCACGTCGAGCGACGGGGAGGGGGTGACGTCGGGTGTGGCCGGCGTGGAGGCAGAAGGCGAGGGTGCTGCCTCGATCATGGGGGATGGCGAGGCGGTCACGGGGACGGGGGACGGTGACTCGTCGGCGTGGACCGGAGCGGCCGTCAGCAACGATCCGGTCAGGAACGCTGCCAGCACGAGCAACGTGGGGGAAGCACGGTGCATGCCACCACGGTAGTCCGACCAGTGTCCGAAATGCCGGAATGAGCCGGGGACACGCGGAATCAGCGCAGGTAGTTGAGGAACCACGACTGCGCCAGTCGGGCGGCCTGCGCCAACGTGCCCGGCTCCTCGAAGAGATGGGTCGCCCCGCGAACGATCTCGAGCAGGTTCGGGCAGGTGAGCTGCCGCTGGGCCTCGCGGTTGAGGTCGATCACCGGCAGGTCGTTGCCGCCGACGATGAGCAGCACCGGGGCCTGCACCTTCGCGAGCCAGTCGCCCGCCAGATCGGTCCGGCCACCACGGGCGACCACGGCGCAGACATCATCCGGCTTGCGCGCGGCGGCCACGATCGCGGCCGCGGCACCCGTTGAAGCGCCGAAGTAGCCGATGGGCATCCCGTCGATGTCGTGCCGGTCGCGCAGCCAGGCCGTCGCATGCGAGAGCCGGTCGGCCAGCAACTCGATGTCGAAGACATTGCGGCGGTTGTCGGCCTCGGTGTCGGTGAGCAGGTCAAGCAGGAGGGTGCCCAGGCCGGCGCTGTTGAGCACCTGGGCCACGGCCGCGTTGCGCGGGCTCAGCCGTCCGCTTCCGCTGCCGTGGGCGAACAGCACCATGCCGCTCGCGTTGGCGGGAATGGTCAGGTGGCCGTTGAGGTAGAGCTCATCGAAGGTGATGGTCACGTCCTCATCGACCCGGACTCGACTGGACCGCGTGGCATCGGCGCGCGGGTGTGCGCGCATGATGTCGAGGACGTCCTGATCGCTCACCTGCCTGAAGTCGGCATAGTGCTCGCCCACGGAGAGGAAGGATGCCGGTACCTCGAGGCACACCACGTCATCAGCCAGGGCGCTTAGCCACGTCACTGCCGTGGCCGACCCGACCGGCACGGCAAGGGTCACGTGGGCAGCCCCGAGATGCTTGACCACGGTGACACCCGCCGCGGCCGTCGAACCCGTGGCCATGCCGTCATCGACAACGATCACGTTGCGGCCGGCGATGCCGAGCTTCACCCGGTTGCCGCGGTAGGCCTGGACTCGCCGGGCAACCTCCGCACGCTCGTGCCTGGCGACCGCCTCGACCTGCTCGCTGGTGGCATGGACCGCGCGGCGGACCGCATGATCGACGATCAGCACGTCGTCCTCGCCGACGGCGCCCATGGCGTACTCGGGATTGCCGGGCGCACCGAGTTTGCGGACGACGAGCACGTCGAGGTCGGCATCGAGCGCGACGGCGACTTCGAGTGCGACCGGCAGGCCGCCGCGGGGGAGCGCCAGCACGAGTGGCCGGGATCTGGAGTAGGCAGCCAGGCGGGTGGCCAGCAGGCGGCCGGCATCGCTGCGGTCGGAGAACATGGAGACCACCTCCGCCGACAGGGCCAGGGAGGGGCGGCACCCGTCACCCTCATCATGGCACTCGGGGGTGGCGGATGGAACAGGGCGGAGACCGCGTCAGGAGCCGGGACCGGCAGCCCCTAGACTCTTCCCTTACTGCGCGGGGCGTAGCGTAGTGGCTAGCGCGCCTGCTTTGGGAGCAGGAGATCGGGAGTTCGACTCTCCCCGCCCCGACCACTCAGAGCTGGGTTTCCAGCCTGGGGTCACCGACTACCTGGAGACTGATCAGCTGTGAAGAGCGACGTCGAGACCCTGTCCCCGACCCGGGTCAAGCTGACCGTTGAGGTTCCCTTCGAGGAGCTCAAGCCCAGCATGGACGCGGCCTACGGGCGGATCGCCAAGAGCGTCAACGTGCCCGGCTTCCGCAAGGGCAAGGTGCCGGCGCGCATCATCGAACAGCGCTTCGGTCGCGAGGCCGTCATCGAGGAGGCCGTCAACGACGCCCTCCCCAAGGCGTATGACGAGGCTCTCCGCACCAACAGCATCGTGCCCATCGGTCGCCCCGAGATCGACGTCGACGAGGTGCTCGACGGCCAGCCCCTCACCTTCACGGCCGAGGTCGACGTCCGTCCGGAGTTCGACCTGCCCGACTACTCGTCGCTCAAGGTCGAGGTCGCCAACGCGGCCCCCAGTGATGACGATGTCGCCGAGCAGCTCGACAGCCTGCGTGGCCGCTTCGCGACCCTGAATGAGGTCGAGCGCGCGGCGGCTGATGGCGACGTCCTGCTCGTCGACCTGTCGGGTGCGACTCCCGAGGGCGATGCGGTCGAGGATCTCGTCGGCACTGCGCTCTCCTACGAGCTCGGCACCGACGGCATGCTGCCCGGCTTCGACGACGCCGTCCGTGGCGCATCGAAGGACGAGGTGCGCACGTTCGCCTTCACCCCGCAGAACGGTGACTGGTCCGGCATCGAGCTCACCGTCACCACCACCGTCACGGCCGTGCGTGAGCGTGAGCTGCCTGCCCTGGACGACGACTTCGCGCAGCTGGCATCCGAGTTCGACACGGTCGACGAGCTCCGCGCCGACGTGCTGACCCGCCTCGAGCGCGTCAAGCGTCTCGAGCAGGGTGCCGAGGCCCGCAACAACGTGCTGCAGGTCCTGCTCGACTCGATCGACATTCCGCTGCCCGACGCCGCCATCGCCGCCGAGGTCGAGGAGCACTTCGCCGACGGCCACGACAGTGGCGACGAGCACCGCGCCGAGGTCGAGCAGCAGACGCGCGAGTCGATGAAGAGCCAGTTCGTCCTCGACAAGATCGCCGAGACCGAAGAGGTCTCCGTGGGCGAGACCGAGCTCTCCGCGTGGCTCATCCAGCAGTCGCCGCGCTACGGCATGAGCCCCGACGCATTCGCGCAGGCGCTCGTCGAGGCCGGCCAGGTCCCGATGGCGATCCAGGACATCCGTCGCGCCAAGGCCCTCGCGGTCGTGCTCGAGTCGGCGACCGTTGTCGATGCCGATGGCAACGTCGTCGACCTGAAGGCGCTTGACGCGGACATGAACCGCATGCCCGGCATGCCGGAGTTCGACGCTGCCGAATAGGTAGCCCACTCTCCGCCGAACGGCCAGTTGTGGGGGTGCTTTCCGCCCGGAGAGCCCCCACAACTGGCCGTTCGCGTGTTGGGGGGTGGTGGTGTCGTTGACACTCGGGCGAGGGCTGTCCTAAATTGGGAGGGCGCCGGCAGTGGTGACTGCCGACGCCCCTGAAACGGTCGTCAGGACCCGATCAGGGTTCTGACGAGATCAACGAGGGCCCTGGCCAGTAGTGCGATTGCTGTAAGTAGCGCGCACGCTGCCAGGGCTTTCTCGTTGAATCGATCCGGCTTCCGCCCTCTC
>CAJAKT010000535.1 GCA_903940375.1 uncultured bacterium
CGCCGAACCTCGACCTGCGCGAGGGTGGATGTGATGAGAGTTGCCCTCTCTGCCGTGAAACCGTCGATCAGGCCGTCCACTGCTTCGCTGTCGGACTCCCCTCCGGTTCGCTTGATAAGGACGCTGGCGTCGCAGTAGACGGTTAGCGTCACCGGGCCGCCCTGTCCAACAGCAGGGCCGCGGTCAACGCAGCTCCGGTTGAGCTGGTGACGCGACGATCAGTGGAAAGCGGCACATGGGGGCCGATCGGTGGCCGGATGTTGGCCCGGAGCCAAGGGGAAAGATCGGGCTGCAGAGCGCCGCGAAGGTACGTCTCAATGGCCGAGCGCACGATCTCCTGCTGGCTTCGGCCCGTGGCATCCGATCGCTCCCTCAACTCGGTGGCGAGATCGTCCGGCAGACGCAGGTTCATGGCCAGGGCACGACGGTACCGCTTTCGGTACCGAACCGGCGGGTGAGGCTCATGGGCAGGCTGCGGTTCCGGGGGACGATTTCAGGAATGCCCCCGAGGGTCGGTAGCCTGTGGGGGCTGGTCAGGGGCTCGTCCTCGGGCCGGCACGCAAACACCCTCCTGCCACGGAAATGCCGTGGCCGTTTAGTCCGAAGGAGGTGGGTTGTTCATGCGTCGTTACGAAATCATGGTCATCCTCGATCCCGATCTGGAAGAGAAGACCATCGCCCCGAGCCTGGAGGCGTTCCTCAACGTCATCCGCGCTGACGGCGGCACCGTTCACAACGTCGAGATCTGGGGCCGTCGTCGACTGGCCTACGAGATCAACAAGAAGCCCGAGGGCATCTACGCGCTGCTCCACGTGACCGCCACGGTCGATTCCGTCAAGGAACTCGATCGTCAGCTGTCGCTCAACGAGGCCGTCATGCGCACCAAGGTCATGCGCGCCGAGGAGCCCGTCGCGGTGGGAGCCGAGTAGTGGCCGCCGGTGATGTGACCATCACCGTGGTCGGCAACCTCGTTGCCGACCCCGAGCTGCGCTTCACTCCGAGTGGCGCCGCTGTCGCGAACTTCCGGGTGGCTTCGACCCCCCGTGTCCTCGACAAGGCGACGAACGAGTGGAAGGACGGCGAGTCCCTCTTCATCACCTGCAACGTCTGGCGTCAGTACGCCGAGAACGTCGCAGAGTCGCTGACGAAGGGCATGCGCGTCATCGTCACGGGCCGGCTCAAGCAGCGGTCGTACGAGACTCGTGAGGGCGAGAAGCGCACGGTCGTCGAGATGGACGTCGATGATGTTGGCCCCGCACTGAAGAGTGCGACCGCCAAGGTCAATCGCGTTCAGCGTGACGGCGGTGGCGGCTTCGGTGGCGGCTCAGGCGGCGGTTCGTCGTCAGCGTCGGCATCCAACGACGATCCGTGGGCATCCGGTCCGTCCGGTGGCGCGGGCTTCGACGAGCCCCCCTTCTAGCAGCGCATTTCCCCCGACAACTTCGGTGCATCGAGCACCAACCTGACAGGAGCAAGACGAGATGGCACGAGACTCTAAGGGCGACCGGAAGTCGTCGCCGCGTGGCAAGGACAAGATCATCAAGGCGAAGGCCTGCGCGTTCTGCAAGGACGGCGTCAAGGGCATCGATTACAAGGACACGAACCTGCTCCGCAAGTTCGTCTCCGATCGCGGCAAGATCCGCGCCCGCCGCGTGACAGGCAACTGCACGCAGCACCAGCGCGATATCGCCATGGCAGTCAAGAACGCGCGCGAGATGGCGCTTCTCCCCTACACGTCCACCGCACGCTGACGCACGGCACCGGAAGAACAGGAAACTCCAGATGAAGCTCATCCTTACCCAGGACGTACCTGGTCTCGGCACTCCCGGCGACGTGGTCGAGGTGAAGGACGGCTACGGCCACAACTACCTCATGCCGCGCGGGTTCGCTATCGCGTGGACCCGCGGTGGCGAGAAGCAGGTCACGCAGATCAAGCGCGCTCGCAAGGTGCGCGAGGTTCGTGACCTCGGCCATGCCAACGAGATCAAGCAGGCCCTTGAGGCCCTGACCATCACCATGCCGGCACACGCCGGCGAGACGGGCCGGCTCTTCGGCTCGATCACCAACGCCGATGTCGCCGACGCCGTCAAGGCGGCTGGCGGACCGGTGCTCGACAAGCGCAAGGTCCGGCTCGCTTCCCCCATCAAGATGGTGGGAAAGCACCAGGCCAAGGTCGACATCCACGCAGACGTCACCGCAACGGTGACCCTCGAGGTCGTCGCCGGCTAGCGCACACGCAACGAAGGACAGGGGCCGCACTCATTCGAGTACGGCCCCTGTTTCGTGTTTGGTGCGGATGACCCACCTCACGGGAGCCTCACGAATGCGCGGAAAGCGGGCGAATGTGCTGGTTGCCGGGACCGGCGACCGCCACAATGTGCGGTAAGCACGCACGGAGGAGAAGACATGTCATTCACCGAGGCTGTTCGAAAGTGCCTCAGCAACTACGCGAAGTTCGACGGCCGTGCGACGCGGTCGGAGTTCTGGTGGTTCTACCTGTTCGTCGCCCTGGTGAGTCTCGTCGGCTACATCCCGTTCCTGATCTTCGCGGGGCTGGGTGCAAGCGCCGAGTCAGGATCATCGGTGGCTGGCCTGTTCGGGATCCTCGGCGTGATCTGGATGATCATCTGGTTCGTCGTGATCATCGCGCTGTACATCCCGTTCCTCGCGGTCGGCTGTCGCCGACTGCATGATCGCGGGCAGTCGGGCTGGCTCCAGCTGCTGCTGTTCGTGCCCTGCGGCAACATCGTGCTGCTGGTCTTCTGGGTGATGGAGGGCACACCCGGAGACAACGCATACGGGCCCAAGCCCGCTTAGTCCGTCCACTCTCATACGTCAGGAGAACCCCATGGGTTTCGGTCAAGCAATCTCGCACAACCTGAACAACATCACCAATTTCTCGGGCCGGGCTAGTCGGCCTGAGTTCTGGTGGTGGGTCCTGGCCATCTGGATCCTCAACGTTGTCGTCTCGCTGTTCACCGGCGGTCTGACGGGCAGCAACAACGGCTTCCTGTGGTTCGTCGGCTGGATCATCTCCATCATCCTGACCCTGGCCACGATCGCTGTCGGCTGCCGCCGTCTTCACGACACGGGCAAGTCGGGCTGGCTGCAGCTGCTGTGGTTCATCCCCTGCGTCGGCTGGATCATCCTGGTCGTCTTCTGGGCCCAGGCCGGTGCCACCACCGACAACCAGTACGGACCGCCCGCCACCGCCTGATCCACGACCAAAAGGGGATCAGACGATGGGCTTCGGCGAATCGATCAGGCACAACTTCACTCACTACGTGGACTTCGCGGGTCGGGCTCAGCGCTCGCAGTTCTGGTGGTGGTACCTGTTCCTGATCATCATGCAGGTGGTGCTCAGCACGGCGGACAGCGCGTTCGGCCTCCAGATGGGGAGGTCGGAGACCGATGTGACAGTCGGTGACACCACGATCCCCGTGGTGAACGGCGGCGTCGGCCTGCTGGCGACGCTGTTCTCGCTCGCCGTCGTCCTGCCGACCGTGGCGGTGGCCGTTCGACGGCTGCACGACACTGACCGGTCGGGCTGGTGGATCATCGCGCCGCTCGTTGCCTACGTCGCCGCCGGAGTCGCGGTCGCCGTGGCGGTCGCGGCGGGCGCCGGTGTCATCGTGCTGGCTGTCGTCGGGCTGGGCTTCCTGGTCGGGGCGATCCTCGCGATCGTGCTGCTGGTCTTCTACATCCAGAAGGGCACTCAGGGGCCGAACACGTACGGGCCCGATCCGCTCGGAGCGGGCGCTTAGGAGCCCAACCGCCCTGCGAGAAGGCCGTCGACGATTCCGTCGGCGGCCTTCTCGATCATGTGCAGCACTTCGACGAAGTCCTCGGGTCCGCCGTAGTACGGATCAGGCACGGACAGGTCCGGGTGGGGCTCAGCGAGGTGGGCGAGTGCCGGGTCGTACGAGCGCATCATCCGCAACTCGGTCCCGGTGTCATCGCCGGCCATCATGAGCTGGAGGTCGGCGTAGTTGGCCTCATCCATCGCGAGCACGAGATCGACCCCCTCGAACCAGTGCGGGGCGATCTGCCGGGCCACGTGGTCGTGCGGGTAGCCGGCTGCATCCAGGACCGTCAGGGCCCGTGGGTTGGCCCCCTGGCCGAGGTGCCAGTCCCCGGTGCCGGCGGAATCGACGACCACCCGGTCGGCGAGTCCGGCCTGAGCCACTTTGGCGCGCAGCACGGCCTCACCGATAGGGGAGCGACAGATGTTGCCAAGGCAGACGACAGTTATCCGGTAGGGGGAGGGGGCGGCCATGGGGGAAGGCTAGCCAGTGGGGTCGAAGAATCTTTCGTCCACAGGCTTGGGACGACGTTCAGCCCGTTCCCACGAGGGACGAGGCCGCAGGATTTCCCATGAATCCCCAGTTTGTCCCCAGTTCGCCAGCAGGGACGCGCCGAGCACTCCCCACGTTGTCCACAGGACTGTCCACAGGCTTCGTGGACACCGTCAGACCGGCTCCGTACGTTGGGATCTATCGAGAGGGCGGGCCCGTGGGCGGCCTGCTGCTCGGCATGACTCTAGGCACGGAAAGGGGATCCGGTGAGCGTCTCGGAACTGCACCCGAGCGATGGCCCCGGTCCCGATCGCACCCCGCCCAATGACATCGCCGCGGAGCAGTCCGTCCTCGGCGCGATGCTGCTGAGCAAGGACGCGATCGCCGACGTCGTGGAGGTCCTGCGGGAGGGCGATTTCTACCGCCCTTCACACCAGGTCATCTACGGCGCGGTCCTGGACCTGTACGGCCGCGGCGAGCCGGCCGATGCCGTCACGGTCGCCGCGGATCTCACCCGCACCGGTGACATCAGTCGCGTCGGTGGTGCGCCCTACCTGCACACGCTGGTGTCGATGGTTCCCACGGCGGCGAACGCCGGCTACTACGGACGCATCGTTCGCGAGCAGGCGATCCTGCGCCGTCTCGTCGAGGCCGGCACTCGCATCGTGTCGATGGGCTACACCGGTACCGGTGATGTCGACGAGATGGTCGACCGCGCGCAGGCCGAGGTCTACGACGTCACCGATCGCCGCACGAGTGAGGACTACGCGCCGCTCGCCGACATCATGAACGACGCACTCAACGAGATCGAGGCGATCTCCAACCGCGGCGGCGAGATGATCGGTGTGCCCACCGGGTTCGCCGAACTCGACAAGCTCACCAACGGCCTGCACCCCGGGCAGATGGTGATCGTCGCGGCGAGGCCGGCAATCGGCAAGGCGCTCGCACTCGACACTCCGATCCCCACGCCCTCGGGGTGGATGTCCATGGGCGACCTGGGAGTCGGCGACCTGGTGCTCGGTGACGACGGTCGCCCCACCCCGGTCACTGGTGTGACCCAGACATGGCTGAATCGCCCCTGCTACCGGGTCACGTTTGCCGACGGCAGTTCCATCGTCGCCGATGCTGAGCACGAGTGGCTCACGGACGACCGAGCGTCACGCAAGTCGGCGCAGGCCGCGGCCGCGCAGTACAACCGAACACGCAATCAACGCACCTTCGCAGCGATCCGGACGACGCGCGAACTATTCGACACGCTGCGGATGACGACGAAGGACCGCAGGCTCAATCACAGCATCCGCAACGCGAAACCGCTCGAGCTCCCCGAAGCCGA
>CAJAKT010000536.1 GCA_903940375.1 uncultured bacterium
CTGTTCGGTGGCGAGTTCCCCGGCACCGACTTCATCTCCCGCCTCTACGGCGTCCACATCCTGCTGATCCCGGGCCTGATCCTTGCCCTGGTGACCGTCCACCTGATGCTCGTCTGGACGCAGAAGCACACCCAGTTCCCCGGTCCGGGCCGCACCAACGACAACGTCGTCGGCTACCCGCTGCTGCCGGTGTACATGGCGAAGGCCGGCGGCTTCTTCTTCATCGTCTTCGGCATCGTCGCCTTCGTGGGCGGCCTGGTCACGATCAACCCGATCTGGCTGTTCGGGCCGTTCACGCCCGATCAGGTGTCTGCCGGCTCCCAGCCGGACTGGTACATCGGCTTCCTCGACGGGGCGCTGCGCATGATGCCCAACTGGGAGACCGTGATCTTCGGCTGGACCATCTCCTGGAACATCATGATCCCGGCCATGATCCTGCCGGGCATCCTGTTCACGGTGCTGGCGCTGTACCCGTTCCTCGAAGCCTGGGTCACCGGCGACAAGGGCGAGCACAACCTGCTCGACCGCCCGCGCAATGCCCCGACCCGCACGGGCTTCGGCATGATGGCGATCAGCTTCTACGTCCTGCTGTGGATCGGTGGCGCCAACGACATCATCGCGGTTGCGTTCGACCTGTCGATCAACGCGATCACGTGGACCCTGCGGATCGCCATCTTCGTGATCCCGCCGATCGTGTTCTGGATCACCCGGCGCACCTGCCTGGGTCTGCAGCGCAAGGACCAGGAGAAGCTGCTCCACGGCTACGAGTCAGGACGCGTCCTGCGCCTGCCGCACGGTGAGTTCGTCGAAGTGCACCAGCCGCTGTCCGTCAAGGATCTCGCGGTCATCTCGTCGAAGACCGAGCACACGCCGATCCCCGCACCGGAGAAGGCCGACGCAGACGGAGTGCGCAACAAGCACTACAAGCTGCAGATGCGTCGTCACAAGCTCAGCTCCTTCTTCTACAAGGAGAGCTACGTGCGGCCGACGGACGAGGAGATCGCGGCCGGTCAGCATCACGTGGCGCACGAGGCCGAGCTCGAGGCTCCCCTGCACGCCTACGAGGATGCCGACCAGATCAACCGCGGCCACGGCGGGGTCCTGCACCACCCGGGCATGGCCGAGACCAACACCGAGCAGGATCAGCACTAACCCGAACAGATGACGAAGGCCCCGGTCAGTGACCGGGGCCTTCGTCATGCACGGGGTGCTCGTGCGGCGGTCTACGCAGCCACCAGGTGTCCGGGCCGCCGTCAAGGTCGACCACGGTGGCGTCGATGAAACCACGTCGGGCATAGAAGGCACGGTTGGCCAGCGTGGACGTCTCCAGGCACACATCGAGGCCATCGACGTCGGCCCGGCTCAGTCCCGGTGCCATGACGGCGGTCGCCAGCCCCCGCCCGGTGTCATAGGCCGCCAGCCTCGTGAGTGATTCCGGTCCGGCGGCGTCGTGGAAGGTTCGCCAGACGGCCTCGACGATCTGGGGGTCAGGACCGCCCGGCGGGTCCCACAACGAGACCGACGCGGCATCGTCCGTCATCCACACGGTGCCGCCGCCGACTCGCTGGTCGAACAGCGCCCCAGCGAAGAGCGGGGCCAGCCGATCGAAGCCGGGGCCCAGGAACCACCCCCAGCCGGGATCCCCCGTGAAGGCGGCAACCACGGTGGCGACCACTCCAGCACGATCCGCCGGCCCTGCCGGTCGGACAGCTGCCATGTCAGCGGCCGTAGGAGGCCTGCTGGACTGCCGGTGCGTCTCCGGTGACCGCAGGCACCGGATCGGTCGCTGGCGCGCCCGTGGTGCCCTCAGGGGACTCACTGGGGTCGGCCACGGTCGCCGGGGTCTGGGTCATGACGGCACCGGTCGCCGAATCGGCCAGCCACTCGTCCCATGTGGATGTCCAGACGGTCACGCCGTTGCCGAGGTTCTGCGGCACCGACGTACCGGTGATCTCGACCGGATCGCCGATCTTCGCCTCTCCGAACAGCCACTGGGCATTGGAGGTGCTCATGCCGATGCAGCCGTGGCTGACGTTCGCGTACCCCTGGGAGCCCACCGACCAGGGGGCCGCGTGCAGGAACTCACCCGAGTAGGTGATCCGCATGGCGTACTGCACCTCGAGCCGGTAGTACTCGGGATCGCTGGGGTCGGTGCCGCCCGTTGCGGCGTCCATGATCCGGGTCGGCTCCTTGGAGATGATGATGAGGTTGCCCGACCGGGTCTCGAAGCCCGGCTTACCGGTCGTGACCGGGATCGTGCGGACCTTCTCGCCGTTCTGGATCACCTTGGCCTGATGCGTGGCCGCGTCGACCTTGATGACCATGGCCGGGCCGACATGGAACGTCGACAGGCCGTTCTTGTCACCGAAGATGCCCTTGGCCGCCTTGATGCCCTTGAGGTTCATGGCAACGCTGACGTCGATATCGCCCGGCCAGTACTTCTTCGGCCGGAACCGGACCACCGTGTCACCCGTCCAGGACCAGGCGCCCTCGATCGGAGTCGGCGTGTAGACGACCAGCGCCTGCTCGACCTCCTCCTTGTTCTTGATCGCGTGGTCGAATGTCAGCGTGATCGGCATCCCGATGCCCACGGTGGTCCCGTCGCTGGGCTGGACCGCGGCCTCGAAGAAGGCCTTCGGCTCGACGGTCCGGAAGGCCTCCGTCTGCGTGGTCGGCACCCCGCGGGGGTCGATCGCCGTCGCCTCGACGGTGTACGTGGATCCGAAGGCCAGGCTGGCCCGATTCGCCGTCCAGGTGGAACCGTCAGCCGACAGCTGGCCGTTCAGGGGTCCCTTGGGGCCCATGACCGTCACCTGAGACAACTGACCATCCGTTGCCGTCACCGTGATGCGCTGGGCCGGGTCGACCCTCTTGGCGCCGCTCGGCAGGGCACTGATCGTCGCCCGCGACTCCTCGGAGGGCACGACCGTCTGGAACTCCACCGTTGCCGCCGGCGCGCACGCGCTGACAGCCAGGGCAAGGGCGCCGAGGCCCAGAGCCAGTCGGCGCGCAGGGACAGTCACAGATACTCCTTGAGGGGCGGAGGGTCAGCCTCAAGGGTAAGGGTACGACGGCGAATGACCACAACTCGTCACGCCAGCGGGCGTGGCTGACTCGGATCGGACGGAGCCGCTACTGCGCGAAGTCGCCCCGGTAGTACTCGAACATCCACCCGATGATCGAGAGCATGAGCAGGACCACGCCCAGGACGATGAGCCACACCGCGAAGACCAGGCCGAAGACCACCACGACGCAGGCGAAGCCGAGGAACAGCGGCCACCAGGAGTGCGGGCTGTAGAAGCCGTACTCCGGGTCGGCCTCGTCGATCTCGGCGTTCATCCGGTCCTCGGGCATCGGGGACAGGCGCTTGGAGGTGTACAGCACGTAGAACGCGACCAGGATGGCGAGCCCGCCACACAGGGCCAGCGCGGTGGTACCGATCGGGTCACGTGACACGAGCCAGTACACGCCCGAGATCATGATGAAGAAGACCGCCCCGATGGCGAAGATGATGCCGCCGACCTTCATGCCTGGCCTCCCTCGACCGGTGCCGGGCTGGCCGGCGCGACCGCGTGGGCCCCCGCCGCCGCGAGCTCAGGATGATGGAGATCGAATGCTGGTCGCTCCGACCGGATGCGCGGCAGTGACGTGAAGTTGTGGCGCGGCGGCGGGCACGAGGTGGCCCACTCGAGCGACCCGCCCCAGCCCCACGGATCGTCGACCGTGACGAGGGGCTCGGAGCGCCACGTCTTCAGCACGTTCCAGATGAAGAAGCAGGTCGAGATCGCCAGGAGCATCGATCCCGCTGTCGAGATCTGGTTGAAGAGCTCGAAGTTGTCGTAGGGCAGGTAGTCGCCATAGCGACGCGGCATGCCCATGACGCCCAGCCAGTGCTGGATGAGGAAGGTGACCTGGAAGCCGATGAACAACGTCCAGAAGTGGAACTTGCCCAGCCGCTCGTCGAGCATGCGCCCCGTCATCTTCGGCCACCAGAAGTACAGGCCCGCGAAGAACATGAAGACGATCGTGCCGAACACCGTGTAGTGGAAGTGCGCGACGACGAAGTAGCTGTCCGACACGTGGAAGTCCAGCGGCGGCGCCGACAGGATGATGCCGGTCAGTCCGCCGAA
>CAJAKT010000537.1 GCA_903940375.1 uncultured bacterium
CATCAATGGCTGACGCATCATGATGCGTCAGGGAGGCGTGCCACCAGGCCGGCCTCGACGGCCGGCCACTCCTCCGCCGTCACCGAGAACAGCACGGTGTCACGGACGGACCCGTCCTGCCGACGCTGGTACCGCCGGAGGACACCTTCATACGACGCGCCGAGCCTGGCGATGGCCTGCTGACTGCGCTCATTGCGGATGTCGGTCTTGAGCTGCACCCGGCCGAACCCGTGCTCGAAGGCCCACCGCATCAGGAGCAGCTTGCAGGCGGGGTTGACATCGAAGCCCCAGACGGCGGGTGTGTAGATCGTGAAGCCGATCTCCAGCCGAGCGTCTACCGGTGCGACCTCGAGGTACGAGGTCGTGCCGACGATGACACCGTCGCGTTCGACGATCCACATCCACCGGCCCTGCCGCGAAGCATCGATGATCGTCTGGAGCGCGTCGTCCTCGGACTCCGGGCGGCCCTTGACGTGCAGCCAGCACGCATCGTGGTCCAGCGCGGTGAAGAGTCCCAGTGCGTCGCCCGGCTTCGCGGGGCGCACGGTGACGGCCGCGTGCGTCAGGCTCGTCGAAGGTTCCGGCGGCCAGGCCGCCTTTGGCCAGGGCTCGTCATCCGGCCGTGGATCATTGCGCGGGACGAACCGCTCCGAGCCGTCGCGGCCAGCGGTCATGACAGCAGGTCGTGAATCGCGATCGTCTCGTCGCGATCCTGCCCAACGCCGATCGCGCTGATGCGCGTGCCGGAGATCTCCTCCAGATAGCGCACGTACGACTGTGCATTCGCCGGCAGGTCGGCCACCGTTCGCGCACCGGAGATGTCCTCGGTCCAACCCGGTAGGTATTCGTAGATCGGCTTCGCGTGGTGGAACTCCGTCTGCGTCATCGGGATCTCGTCACTGCGAACACCATCGACGTCGTACGCCACGCACACCGGGATCTTCTCCCAGCCGGTGAGGACGTCGAGCTTCGTCAGGAAGATGTCGGTGAGTCCGTTGACGCGAGTGGCGAATCGCGCGATCGGCGCGTCGAACCAGCCGCAGCGACGCGGGCGACCGGTTGTGACACCCCGCTCGCCGCCAATCGTCCGGAGCTTCTCGCCATCCTCATCGAGCAGTTCAGTCGGGAACGGGCCCGAGCCGACGCGGGTCGTGTAGGCCTTGAGGATGCCGACAACACCGGTTATGCGCGTGGGGCCGATGCCGCTTCCTGTCGATGCGCCACCTGCGGTCGGGTTGCTCGACGTGACAAACGGGTAGGTGCCGTGGTCAACGTCAAGCAGCGTGCCCTGACCCCCCTCGAGGAGAACGACCTTGCCGTCATCGAGCGCGCGGTTCAGCAACAGCGCCGTGTCAGCGACGTACGGGCCAAGCACAGTTGCGTACTCGAGCAACTGGTCGGCGATCGCGTTCGCATCGAGCGCGCGACGATTGAACACCTTGACGAGGACATGGTTCTTGCCGTCGAGCGCGCTCTCGACCTTCTGGCGCAGGATCGACTCATCGAACAGGTCCTGCACTCGGATGCCGATGCGAGCGATCTTGTCGCTGTAGGCCGGGCCGATGCCGCGTCCGGTCGTGCCGATCTTCGCCTTGCCCAGGAAACGCTCGGTGACCTTGTCGAGGGTGACGTGGTACGGCGTGATGAGGTGCGCATTGGCGCTGATGACCAGCTTCGACGTGTCAATGCCACGCTCGTTCAGCGCAGACATCTCCTGCAGCAGGACTGCTGGGTCGATGACGACACCATTGCCGATCACCGGCACGACCGTTGGCGTGAGGATGCCACTGGGCAGCAGGTGGAGGGCGAACTTCTGGTCACCGATGACGACGGTATGACCGGCGTTGTTACCGCCCTGGTAGCGAACGACGTAGTCCACGCGGCCGCCTAGGAGGTCGGTCGCCTTTCCCTTGCCTTCGTCACCCCACTGGGCACCGACGAGCACGATTGCTGGCACGTTGGGGAAGCCTACCGGTCAAACGGCCGCGGTGAGCCGAGTGGCCAGCGCCTGGCCCAGCCGATGCCCCGACAGCCAGGCCGC
>CAJAKT010000538.1 GCA_903940375.1 uncultured bacterium
CGATGGCTCACGCGTGTTCGTCGCCAACGGCGGATCGAAGTCGGTGTCCGTCGTGTCCCTCGACGCGAGCCCCGCCAAGGTGGTCGCCACCGTCCCCGTGGGCTCCACCCCCGGCAACCCCGTGATGGACAAGTCCGGTGCCAGCATCTACGTGCCGAACTACGGTGGCTCCACCGTCTCCGTCATCAGCACGAGCACCAACGCCGTCAAAGCGACCTACCAGGTGGGCAACGGCCCGATGGGCATCGCGATCGCACCCTCGGGCTCGAAGATGCTGTCCGCGAACTCCAAGGACGGCACCGTCTCCGTGGTCACCCTGTCCTCGTCGACCCTGGCAAAGGCTCCGACCAGCGTCTCGGTCAACCTCTCGACGTCCAAGCAGGCGACGATCTCGTGGAAGGCGTCCACCTCATCGTCCGTGACGGGCTACGTCGTGACGGCCCTGCCAGGCGGTGCAACGTGCAGCACAACGAGCACGAAGTGCACCATCAAGGGACTCACCGGCGGCAAGAGCTACAAGTTCGCGGTCCAGACCAAGAACAAGTACGGCTCCGGAGCACCCGCCACGTCGAAGAGCGTGACGATCAAGAAGTAGCCGGACTACTCGGCTCCGCGCTGAGAGTCACCGTGATCACGGGCCGGGTCGATGCCGAAGGCCTGCTGGCCCAGCCGTAGGACCTGCTCGTCGGTGAGGTCGTCAATGTCGACGCGCAGGACCGCAACCACCTTCGACGCGGTCGCGCTCGCGTGATGCGTCATCCACGCCACCAGGTGCTGGGCCGCACTGGCCTTGCCCTTGCCGTGACCGAGCAGCACGATGCTGTCTGCACGCTCGAGGTGGTGGGCCAGATCGCGCCAGTACTCGTCGGAGTCGTCCTCGTAGGTACCGTCGGGGTTGCCCGCACGGTGGTAGACGTTCTTCGACAGACCGCGGGGGTCGGCGGCGGTGATGCGCTCGGGGCGTGACATCGATTCGGCGTCGATGGCGTACACCCGGGTCGACCGGAAGTCGACGGCCGCGACAGCGAGCTGTCCGTCCAGATTGACGGTGTTCGTGGTGTGTCCGTGGTCAGGCATGGTCAGTCCTCCCGACCGTAGATGCCGGGAACGAATCCGGCGTTGGCCCGCAAGTGTGGCATGTCCAAGCAATCGGCTGAGTCGTGAGGGTTGCCGATCACACCCCCCGAACAGGGAGGGCGTGCGCGGGTGTACCCATCAGGTGTAGGTCTTACCTTTGGTCCATGACGAAGAACCGGACGCATCCCCTCCATCGAATCTTGATGGGCGCGTTGGCTCTCACGCTCGCGAGCACGCTCGCATCCTGCGGGAGCCCGAGCAGTGAGTCTCCTGCGCCTGCGCAGCCCACCGTCACGGCCAGCGCAGGTGATCGGCAGGCAGCTGGCATCGCCTCGAACGTGCAGGTGCGCATCCGAAACATCGTCAATCCAGGGCATGCAGTCGTGCGCATCGACAACATGGACAAGGAGAACCCCACCGGACTCGTCACCCAGGAGTTGACCTCTGGTGGTGAAGCCGAGGCAACGGGGTATGCGGTCCTTGATTCCAAGGTCGCCGTATTCGTTCAGACGATGGCGTGCCCGATCGACCAGTGCTTGCCGCACTACATCACCGCGCAACTCTCCTACAACTGGGTCACCTTCAGCTACCTGGCTGAAACCGTGACGAAGACTCTGGCACCCGGTGAGCGGTACTCGTTCAAGGTTGCGGGCCAGAGTCTGCTCGTCGAGCGGTTTCCCGACTTCTCCGATGGCTCAACCAACTGGTTCCTGACCATCTCAGTCCCCAGGACGCCATAGTTCAGTTGGTCGCTGGACGACGAGCTAGAAAGCGCGCACCGGCCGGACGTAGAACGTGTTGGGCTTGGGGTAGTAGCCGTACTGAGTCCCATCGGCGAAGTTCAGACCCCACGCTTCGTACGCACCATCCTGCGAGGAGCTCCAGTACATGCCGGCAGCGAACATGCCAGCGCTGGCAAGCTGCTCCGACAGGGTGTTCAGCTCATCCGCCGAGGGCAGGAACCAGTCCGACGTCCCGCCACCGGCGTAGGCCTGCGCCGACACTCCGGCACCCGATGAGCACCCAGCGAGCATCGCGGTGGTGTTCGCTGCACCCATCCCGATCGCTGTGCCATCCGTCCCGGGGATCGGTGCATCCGTGACATTGCACCAGGCGATCCCAGGGTCACCACCGCCGCCGTTCCAGTCGGCCGGTGCGGCCTCCAGGTACCGGCCCCACGGCTGCACGGACCCGGCGTCGTAGAACACGATGCCCCCACCCGGGCCGGGATCACCCACCTGGTAGTCCCCAGCGGAGCCCGCCGACGAGCAGGCCGCCAGCAGCGCGACCGACACCAGGAGACTGCTGGCGAAAGCGAACCGTCCTGTCACGACACTCCCCGTGGCGCCACTGCGGCGCTTCGCCCGACTGCACATCCTGCGAGCACGCTAGCGGAGGGTCCGAACGGTGGCGGCACCGTGTCCCGCAACCGGGAGCGGGCACCTCACACAGCGATAACAGGCCACACGGATCCCTTCACATCCGCCATGAGACCCGCCACACCCCACCCGTGGCCGGTTACCCCGTCCGCACCGACAAGCCGGACAAGCACGGGGTGAGTTCGACGAAGAGATGAATCGCTAGAAAGCGCGCACCGGCCGGATGTGAAGCGCGTGGTCCGCCTCGTCGGGGGTGTGACGGCCATCGAAGAAGTCCATGGACCACGCGTGAGCCTCATCGATCTGCGAAGAACTCCAATAGTCGTTGGAAGAAAACCCGCCAACGCTGGCCCGCTGTGCGAACAGGACGGTCAGTTCATCCGCCGAGGGCAGGAACCAGTCCATCAGCCCACCACCGGCGTAGTCACGGACGGTGATCGCCGCCCGCGAAGAAGGGCAGTCCAAGAGCATCTGTCTTGTGTTCGCAGCACCGGTCCCGATCATGGTCGACGTCCTGACGGACGAGAAGCTCCCGCACCAGCGACCATTCTCGTCCCACCGTGGGTTCCATCCGGCCGGGGCCGCCTCCAGATACCGGCCCCACGGCTGCGGTGATCCGGCGTCGTAGAACACGATCCCGCCACCCGGACCGGTATCCCCGATGCTGTACGTGGCCGTCGCTGCCGCGGCCAGTGGCTGCTCCGGAACCGGGCTCCCGCTGATGTCGGGTGACGCCGTCGCGGACTCGGACGTCGGTGCCTGGCTGGTCGTCGCGGCACTTTCCAATGCAGCCGCCCCCGGCGGTGTCTCGTCGCCAGCGCTGTCGATGAACAGGGCACCGCTGATGAATGTCGCCGGTGTCGGGACGTTGGGCAGTGCGATCGCCTCGACGGCGTCCGGATGCGGGTCCGGTTCGCGGTGCAGGCGGGCCGCGTCGAACATCAGGGTCCGGGCCGCCTTGTCATACACGGGGTTGGTGACCTCCAGGACGATGCTGGCGGGCATCGGTGAGGCCGGTTCGGTGAACGACAGCACCGCATTGGGCGTGACCGGGCTGAACCACTGCTCCCACCGGTCCGCGAAGTCCGTGGTCGACAGCACATAGGCGTGACGCACGGGCCGGTCCGCGAACTGCGTCGCATAGTCGCGCACCCCGGTCAACGTCAACGTTAGGCCCGTATCACCGCTGCCGGTGATGGATCCGCCCTCCGAGTTCACCACCCACAGATACGACACCGTGGTGGTGCTCCCCGCGTCCGGCGGGCTCGAGCAGCCGGCAGCCAGCAGGCCGGCCGCGGCCAGCGCAACGAGCATGACGGGAATCCGGTGACGGCGCATGGCGCACCCCCCAGGGCGAAAGACCATCACCTCCATTGGACACCCAACCGGGCCCGCAGTCCCGCCCAGTTGACGACCTCGGTGGGCTGCACGCCCTGTAACCGACTGATGGCTGCCCCGCCTCCTCAGTGGGCGCGCGAGATCAGTCTCCCGAGCTGAACGCCGCATCGAATGCGGAAGCACGCCTCCCAGGGCACGTCGCCCCGACCGGTCGAGACGAAGTCCCATCCGCGACGCGGGTCCGCCCACGGCAGGTGCGAGCCGAGTCGGCCATTGCGTCCGTTGCCCACCTGGCGCTTGGCGTCCTTGCAGTCGACGTGATAGATCAAGTCGCGGAAGTCCCACAGGAAGCCCACCGGGTCGAGGTCCTGCCACACGAAGTGGCTCGGATCCCAGTTGAGGCCGAACGCCGGACGGTGGCCAATGGCCTCCAGCGAGAGCCCCACAACAGTCGTGATGACACGGCCGATACCCACAAGGGCCAGTCCGACGACGAGCATGCCGAAACCAGGAGCGCCCACCATGATCATGGCGCCAAGGCCGAATGCGGCACTAGCCAGCACGAGCGTCAATCGTCGGCCCAGACGGACAGCCAGCGCGGTGGCGAGGAAGGCCGTCGCAATCACGAGAGTCCGGCGCTCGCTCGCCACGAAGTGGGGCCGCCCAACCACCAGCACAGGCTAGAGCCTGTCGTCACACGGACGACGGCCAACTATGGAACGAGGACGACCCGCTGACGTCGCAGTGCCATCACCAGGGCGATGATCCAACCGACGATCGTCCAGCCAAGCAGGAGATTCACCCAGAAAACGCCCCAATGCGGAACATCACGCACAGCGGCAATCGCCCACGGCAGCATGTAGCCGGCAGTGAGGATGGCGACGACGATCGCCACGATTTTGGTCGTGGTCCATGACGGGTTCACTGGCTCAACTCGGACTTCGCTCATGCCGCACATTGTGGCGCACGCACGCCACGCCTCGCGGTACCGGTGTCATGGAATCCGAGCGATGGTTCCTATACGACGGTCGAACTACGGGCCGGCGACCAGTTCGCCTCCACCTGCGACCTGGCGCGACGCGACTTCGAGCACATGCTCGTTGCACCCGATGGCA
>CAJAKT010000539.1 GCA_903940375.1 uncultured bacterium
CACCATCGACGCCATCGAGCATCGGGCGTCCCCGGCCCGTCACGACGTGACGCTCACCCTGAGTCAGACCTCCGCCGCGTTCATCCTCGACGACGTCCACTTCGGCATCCTCGACACGTCCACGCTCGGCTTCTAGAAAGGGAACTCATGGCAATCAAAACCTCCTGGGCCGCCGGGGATGTGCTCGCCGCCGCCGACCTCACTGACACTTTCGCGGCCAAGTTGGCAGGTGTGAAGGCCGACACCGCCCCCGCGACTCCCGCGACTAACGACGTATGGCTCGACACGTCGGGCGCGGCTGGCGTGTGGAAGATCTGGAACGGGTCCGCGTGGGTGTCTTTTAGCGGAGGGGCACCGGCAGCGGTCACGTCGACAACCGGCAGCCCCACGATCACTACCGACGGAACCGCAACCGTGTACAAGTTCACGGGCGACGGGACTCTCGTCGTAGGGACCGCCGGTCTAGTCACGGTGCTGGTCTGCGGTGCAGGTGGTGGGTCCGGCTCTGCCTCATATGGTGGCGGCGGTTGCGGTGGCGGCGGTGCGCTTCTATCTATCGCATCGGCCTACCTATCGGCCGGAACTCTCAACGTCAAGGTTGGGGCAGGTGGCGCGGGCGGTGCCTACTCGCGGGGCGGGGACTCCTACGTTGGTTCGCTCGTGTCGCCCGGTGGTGGCGGCGGTGGTGACGGCGGTAACAACACCATCACCAAGCCCGGCCAGCCCGGCGGTTCGGGCGGTGGAGGCGGGAGCTCGACCAGCGGGAGCAGCGTGGGCGGTGCCGGTGTCCTACTCCTGGGGAATGCAGGGGGAACAGGAACCACATCTCCGGCGGCAGGGGGAGGCGCTGGAGGCGCGGCATCCGGCGGAACCGCTGGCGCGGGTCTTGCCAACTCGATCACCGGGAGTGCGGTGACGTATTGCGCGGGCGGGGGAACCGGATCGACAGCGGCGGGAGCGGCCAATACCGGAAACGGTGGGAGCGCGACTGCGGGCAACACCGCGGCAGGCGGTTCGGGCGTCGTCATAGTGAGGGTGGGTTAGTCATGGCGCATTTTGCGAGAGTCTCCGCAGGAATCGTTAGCGATGTTCATCCCGTGGCAAACGTGGTGATTACCGATCCCAACGGAGTCGAGCAGGAATCACTCGGGCAGGCGTTCCTCGCTGACCTGTGGGGAGGCGATCCCGCGGATTACATCCAATGCTCATACAACGCGACCATGCGCGGGGCATATCCCGGCGTCGGCTACCTGTGGAGCGGCACCGAGTTCGTTGACCCAAACCCGCCCATGCCCGAACCGGCCACGCCATGAACGAGGGCAGATGCCAAGGCTGGGTCCACGTCATCTGGGTCAACGGCATCGGCCGGGTCGCCCGATGACCGCACTAGGACTCTGAGCGCCTACTAGGTAACTGACCTGCACCACCTGGCCCCCGGCATCCGTCGGGGGCTTCACCATGAGCGGGGAGCGTCGAATGAGTGAGTGGACGGACACGCCGGGGGACTGGTTGGCGATCTTGAGCATCATGTCGATCATTCTCGCTGCCCTAGTGTGGCTGATCCGCGCCGTGACCTTGCAGGGCAAGCAGTTCCGCCCGAATGGTGGGAACTCACTACGCGACACGGTGAACGACATCCGCACCGATCAGCGGTCGAGCCGTGACGAGATATCCGACCTGCGGACGATGCTCTTCGAGCAGAACGAGCGGGTGAACACCTCAATGGGCAAGGTTCACGCCCGCATCGATGACCATTTGCGCGACCACTTGAAGGGAACCCTGTGACCAGCATCGGGAACTGGCTCGCCACCACTCCACTCGGCTCGGCCGCCAAGGTCTTCCTCGGCGTCCTGCTCGCCGCTGTCCTGCTGACGTGGACGAGCGAGGGTCAGATCAGCTTCGACCACTGGCAGACCTGGATCATCGGTGCCATCGCCATCGCCGTGCCGCCCATCATCAACTGGCTGAACCCGGCCGACGTCCGCTATGGGAAGGGCAAGTCATGACGTATGCGCAGAAGCTGCGAGCCGCCCTCCTCGACCAGCTCGGCAAGGACTGGCTGGTGTTCATGCCGCGTTGGGATGTCCAGCGCAGGTGCGCGTGGCAGGGCAAGGGCGGCGTCCCGGCCGCGCTCATGCTGCATCACACGGCAGCGGCGGCGACCGACTCGGTCAACCCCAGGGCCGCGGGGAACCAGAAGGGCGCGAACCGGAACGTCATCACCTACATCCAGACCCACTACGAGGTGCCCGCCGCATCGTTCACCCTCGACAGGGACGGCACCGTCTACGTCCACTCAGCTCTGCCCGTTTGGCATGCGGGTTTGGGCACCTTCCAGGGCAAGCCCCCGTGGAACCAGCTCGGCATCCGTGCCGACACCGCCAACGACCACCTCCTCGGCGTGGAGATCATGAGCAAGGGGCTGAAGAAGGACTTCACCGTCGCCCAGCAGGACAGCCTGGTATTCCTGCTGCGGGCCTGCCGTGACGCCTCCGGCTGGGACAACGTCGGACTGCTCAGGCGTCCGCAGCACAAATCGTGGACGACCAGGAAGATCGACACCAGGTATTCCGACGCCGAGATCGGCGCGATGATCACGAAGTACGGGTTCACCGACGCCGTGCCGGACCCATCTCGTGACGCCTGAGGAGCGAGCCCTGCGCGCTGCCCTCGCCGAGGAGATTCTCGCCGTCATTGACCGCAACAACGGGTTCCGCGACTGGCCGCATATGTACATGTTCGGGGCTATGGACGGCTTGCACCGAGCCGCTGCCATCGTGGCCGGCGACGCGCTGCACATGCCGCCGATGATCGACCGGAGATCACACGGCCCCCGCATCGACTGACCGCACCACCCAGACGCCCCCACCCTCGACGCCACGCGAGGGTGGGGGCGCTTTGGCGTGTCTAGGCGACGGCGAGGACGGCGGCTCGCATGGCTTCATCGTCGACCAGAACGTAACGCTGAGTCGTCGCAAGCGAGGAGTGCCCGAGCAACTGCTGAACGGCCCGGATGTCGTGACTGCCCTGGTACGCCTTCGTCGCGAAGTAGTGCCGAAGACTGTGCGCGGTCCACGGCGGGGGAAGGGCGACCTCCAGTCTGCCGGCGACGTAGTCGGGGCCGACGTGCTCGCCGATGCGCACAGGTGACGGAAACGCCCAGCCGTGGACGCGTGCAAGTCGTCCGGCCAGCATGGGGTGCACCGGGATACGGCGAGTCCGCCCGCCCTTTCCGCACACGGTCAAGGACAGGCCGTCGACATCATCGGAGTGGACGGCGGCGATCTCCGCCCGGCGCAGCCCGGCGTAGCAGCCAAGCAGGAGCATGAGCGTGACCTCCTCGTCGGCTGTCACAAATGCCGAGCGGAGGTCCACGTCCGAGATGGGTCGCGGGACGGAGGGCGGCACATGCACCGGCCCGAGCCCGGCGGTCGGGTCCGACGCGACGAGTCCACCCGCCCGCGCCCAGGCATAGAACAGTCGCATGGACGAGATCAGAGACTTGCGCGACTCGGGCTTGAGGTGGCTGTTGGCCACCATGAAGCCCACGATGTCGCCCGGCGTGGCCGCGAGCGGGTCGACGCGGGACGCGAGCCTGCGCAGATGCGACCCGCGCACTCGCTGCGTGCCGGCCGCCGCTCCTCGTGCCGTGAGCCAGTCAATCCACGTCGATACAGCATCCCCCGAAGTCATGAGCAGCATGTCTACTATTCCCCCCATCGAGTGCGTCAGGCGGCCATCCAGTAATCGAAGGGTTTCTGGTTCGAGTCCAGATGGGGGAGCCCGCCGTCAGGACCCCCATCACGGGGGTCCTGACCTGTTTCCAGCCATGCCATTGGCACCCCTGTCCCGAATGCCCATGACAGCATGATGGGCCGCTTGACCTCTGATAGTTCGGTTGCCTGCTCGTAGCGACTGATGGATCGCTGAGCGATACCAGTCACTTTCGCAAACTCTGCCTGTGACATTCCCGTGTCCTCGCGGGCGTCGCGTAGGCGTCGGCCCAGCGTTCGCTGGGGGATGTGGCCGAAGCTGGGCTGATTACTCATGGCACCACTATGTCCCCCCTGAGCCAAGTGGCGCAACACGCCGGAGCATATTGGCTTGCGCTAGGTGGCTAAATGCGCCATAGTGCCGACATGAGTCAAGCCGCACATCTGCTCAGCACAGCCCAAGTGGCCGAGGTCCTGGGGGTGTCTAAAGCGACGGTGAAGCGCCTCGCGCTGTCGGGAGAACTTCCTCACGCGCTCAAACTGCCCGGCGATACCGGCGCTTACCTCTTCGACCGCAAGGACGTTGAGCGGCTCAAGGCCGCCGCATGACTGGCACCTGACCCCACAACTGTCCGGGCCGCCACTCCCCCGTGCGGCTCGGGCTCGCCCCGGAGGGCAGAAGCGTGGCGGGGGACGTGGGGAAGTGCCCCCGCCACGCGGCCTCTCCGGCCAACCGAACAGCCCTCCGAGAAAGGCAGACGACATGGACTCCTTCGCCACCCTCATCGTGGTCGCAGCAACCGGCCTCCTGATGGTCACGATCTACACCTACGAGCACCTGGTCGACGAGCTGCGCGCCCAGGTCGCCGAGCTGCGTGACGACCTCGCCGAGGACGAGCTGCTGCTCGAGCTGGCGATGGACCGTCATCCCAGCAACGTCCGCCATCTGCACCTCGCGGACCCGGCATGACCGACGTGCTCTACGACGTGGCCCAATGGGTGGTCGCCGTCGCCTTCCTGTTCGCCGTCGCCTTCGCGGTGCTCTGGGGGATGCAGGTCGCCCGCGACTGGGCCGCTGACCGCAAGCGCGAGCAGGAGTACGCGGACGAGTTCCTGCGGACTCACCGCCCCCGCCACGACCACACCGACCAGCGGAGGCCCGAATGATCGACGCCCTCATCCTCACCGCTGCCCTGCTCGCCCCGACCGAGCCGCCGAATCCTGAGCCGCACCGCGTCACCGCACCCAGTCGCGGCATGGTCGGACGGTTCCAGGACTCCAATGTCGCCAAGGTGTGGGCCGGTGCCACGGCGGCCGAGCGCATGACCTGGCTCTGCATTCGCAGGCACGAGTCGATGAGCTACCGCGGGGATAACCCCACGTCGTCAGCGTCGGGTGCGGGCCAGTGGATTCTGTCGACCTGGACGGGCTTGAAGCACTGGGTCCGGGTCGAGGGCGAGTACGTCGCCCGGGAGTACCACCAGGCGAAGGACGCCCCGGCCTGGGTGCAGGACGCGGCCTTCCGCCACGTCTACGACCACGGCGGCCTGTCCATGTGGCGCGGCACGAACTGCCCCGGGACTGGATGACATGGCCCTCACTCCTGCGCTTGTCTGCATCGAGCCCTGGCCCTGCGCCGAGTGCGCGTTCACGATCCTGCCCGGCCAGTTGATGCACCTGTCCGACATCGGCTGGGAGCACGTCATCCACGCCGCGGAGCGGGGCGAGTCGTGAGCATCCAACGGTACCGAAGTGATGGGCAAGGCGACTGCGACCCAGGTGGCATGTACGTCCTGTACGCCGACCACGTCGCGGCGGTAGCCGAGGCCGCTAAGCGTTCAGGGCGGCAAGCCTTCGACCTAGGCGACAAGGCTGGTCGCGTGTGGGGCCGTGCCGCCGCGCTACAGCAGGCGCGGGAAGCGGTCGCTGCTGCGCCTGCGTACTACTGCGAGGACCAATGGAGCGGCGCTGATACGCACCGACTTCTTAGCGAAGCCCTCGCCGCTATCGACAACCTGAAGGAGGACAAGTGAATACCTACTACAAGGCCGTCAGGCCCGATGGGGCATCGTTCCACGACCCGTCGTTCGCGTGGGCGACGAAGCCCGGAGGACTGACAACGCACCCCCACACGGGTCCGACCAGCATGTCGGCAGCCGACTATTTATCGGTGTCCACCGTCCCGACCGACTGCACGGGGATGCGCTGGCCGTGCCGACTGCTCGAAGTCGAGCCGGTAGGTGACGTGTTCGCACCTCACACTCGGGACCTGCCGAACAAGCGTGCGGCCCGAGCGTTCCGTACCGTGCGTGAACTCCCGGCGCACGAGGTGCTCGGGGCCAACGGGGAGTATGTGGCTGCGCTGATCGAACGATGCTCGCGGCTGACCGTGGAGGACACACAGCGACTAGCCGCTGCTTGGGACGCTGCTAGGGCCGCTGCTAGGGACGCTGCTGGGGACGCTGCTAGGGACGCTGCTTGGGACGCTGCTAGGG
>CAJAKT010000540.1 GCA_903940375.1 uncultured bacterium
CGTCTGATCGAGCACGGCAGCAATCGCGGTCAGGTCGAGGGTGATGACACCGTCGACGGCCGGGTAATCGCCGCCGACCCAGGCGCCGGCCATCTCCTGTGCGGAGAACAGCAGGTTCGGGTGCGTGTTGGTGACCACGAACGGTGCTGTACGCGGATTACCGGGGAAGAAGGGGTTGCCGCCCGGACCCCACCACGTGACGGGCGCATTCAGTGGCGGGAAGAGCTGGGTGCTGGTCGGGCCCTTGATCGGGATCGAGATGCGACCATCGTTGAACTCGACGAGGACAAGGGTCAGTGGTGCGCCACCGGCCGCCCGCATCTCCGCCTGATTGCCGATCGCGACGAGATAGCGACGGACCCCGTTAGCCCCCAGTGCATCCGGCAGCACCGGTGCAATGTCCTCCAGGGACTCAATCGCCTGCTGCACCGGCTCCATCTCCGCCAGCGCCTTGTCGCGCACGCGGTCGAGGAACACCGCGCCCTTCGCGTCCGCTCGGATCGCCGTCAGATCGGTCGCTGCCGACGCAAGGCCCTGGCTGGTTGTGGTGACCCGATCCGGCAGATCCTTCAGACGAGTGAGATCGATTGCGCCGTCGGAGAAGATCTTCGCCCCGCCACCCTTGCCGGACAGATCGCCGTACAACGAGAGCAGCTCACCCGTGCTGTCGGTGACATTACGAGCGGCAGACACCGCCAGGCGCCAGTTGTCGACCGCCACCGAGAGGCCGGGCAGCCGGCCGATGACATCGAGCTGGGCCACCCCGATCGACCGGTCGAGCTGACTGCTCGAGATCTGCGCGGCTTCGTACTTCGCCTGAGCATCGGCGTACTCGCCGGTCTGAACGCCGTCGGCCGCAGCGGAGAGGTGGCTCTGCAGCCCATACCCGCCGAAGGCGAGCGTGCCGATCGCGTACAGGAGGCCGGCCTGCAGCCACAGGACGAACCCGCCGACCACGAGAACGAGAATGCCGCCCAGCACGAGGCGTGGGCGGCTCACAGTCACTTCACGAGTATAGATAGGGCCCTAGTAGGCGCCGTCGCCCACGAGGACGGCCTTCACGGTCTTCGCGACGATCACGAGGTCAAGGGCAGGCGACCAGTGCTCGACGTAGTCGAGGTCCAGACGCATGCGCTCCTCCCAGTCGACCGTCTTGCGACCACTGACCTGCCACAGGCCCGTGAGGCCCGGCTTCGTGAGGTGCCGGCGATGGTCAGCGTCACCGAAGAGAGCCATCTCATCGACGAGAACGGGGCGGGGCCCGACGAGCGACATCGTGCCGCCGATGACATTGACGACCTGGGGCATCTCATCGATCGACCAGCGGCGCAGGACGCGGCCGAACGGCGTGATCCGCGGATCGCGCTTGTAGCGGTCGAGGATCGCCTCGTCCGGCTTACCGATGATGTCGTCGCGCTGCGCGTCGGATCCGACGTACATCGTGCGGAACTTCGGGAACGTGATGATCTGGCCACCTCGGCCGACGCGCTCCTGCATGTAGAACATCGGACCGCGACTCGACAGCTTCGTGCCGATCATCGCGACGATCATGAACGGCAGGAACAGGAGGAAGAGCAGTGAGCCGATGACAATGTCGAGGGTGCGCTTGATCGCTCGCTTCGGACCCGTCAGGTACGGCTCGTCCAGGTGCAGCAGCGGGAGATCGGCGGCCATGCGCATGGTCACCCGCGGGCCAGCAACGTCGCCGATGGTGGGGGCGACCAGAAGATCGACCCGCGGTCCCTCAAGTCGCCAGGCAAGCCGCTGAATGACCTGCTGCCCCAGCGCCGGGGAGCCAGCAACCGCAACGGTATCTGCGTCCTCAAGCGAGATTCGGGTCATCACCTCGTCGAGCCAGGCATCGAGAGCCGTCGGCGTCACGTCGGCTGCTGGCTCATCGATCACGTCGACGACGGTGAAGCCGGCAACCGGATCGCGGTCGAGCATGTCGACGATCTCGTCCTTCGCCGGCCCTGCCCCGACAACGACCGTGCGGTGCAGGAAGTGCCCGTAGCGGCGCTCGTGACGCAGCCACGATCGCAGCGCCCAGCGCACGATCAGCAGCAGCGTGAGGCCGACGGCGAATGTGATGAGTACGAAGCCGCGTGACAGGTCGAGCTTGAAGGCGAAGGCGAAGACTGCGATGGCCGCGAAGACCATTGCCGATGCGCCCACAACGCGCTTGAACTCCTCCGAGCCCACGCCCAGCATGCGGGTGTCGTACGCGCCACGCAGCACGAGCACGGCCATCCACGACACGATGACGACGAGCACCAAGGAAACGTAGGTCGGATTGTTCAGCTCGACGGAGTAGGGAATGGCCCAGCGCAGGATGAAGCCGACAACGCCCGCCGTGATGACGGCGAGCAGGTCGAACAGGAAGGCGCGGATCGCGTAGACCCGGAGAGGGTCGCGGCGCAGATGCGGGCGATCGCGGTGCGAGTGCGCCTCGGACCAGCCGATCCGCGACGGCGTCATCAGCGGGATCGTCAGGTGCTCCTGCGCATGCGCGGGAGCCTCAGCACCGTCGACGGTCGGCTTGCGTTCCTCAAGCGACACGCGGCACCTCCCTACGATCGGCCAGCCCGCTCACGGTAGCAGCGTGAGCCCGATTCGTCCGTTCCCGGACACCTGACCTTGCCCGATCTTTACCTGCGTGGATTACTGCTGGTAAAGCCGGACCGGGATCTCCGTGAGGGTGATCTGGGCACCTTCCTGCGACTCCTGGCAGTTCGCCAGCGGGTCGCAGACCAGCTTGGTGCCAGCCGGGGCAGTGAACGGGACATCGCCCTTCTCGGCCCAGGCGACCACCCATGAGGTGCCGTCCTTGGAGAAGTTGCAGGTGACGGCGCCCGCAGCGTCGGTGCAGCCGTCGAATGAGGACCCGAGCACCCAGTTCTCGAGGGCGAAGAAGCCCTGCTCGGCGTCCGAGCCGGGGTATGCCTGGATGCCCAGCAGGTCGTAGGGCTTCTGCGTCCAGATGTACCAGTACGAGCGGCCCACGCCGTAGCGCAGATCGTCGATGTAGGTGCGGACGACCCAGCCAGCGGCCTTCGCTCCCGTGATCTCCTGCTTGGGCAGGGCGCCGGGGCCAGCGAGGCCGTAGTTGAGCTCCGTGTCCCACAGGGGCAGCTCAGGTGCGCCCGCTGCGGTGAGGTACTCCTGCACGACCTTGATGATGGCGCCACGAGCCGCCGGGTCGCCGTCCGCTGACGGGTACGTGTGGATGGCCACCACGTCGATCGGCCAGTCCTTGGCCGCCAGCGCCTTCAGGTAGGCGGGGAAGAACTTGTCGAACGGGCCGGTGAGCCGCGTCGACGGGGACGCCGACACGACGAGCGCGGCGGGATCGATCGCCTTGATGATGTCGTAGGCGCGCTTGGTCAG
>CAJAKT010000541.1 GCA_903940375.1 uncultured bacterium
AGCAGCTGAAGCAGGATCACCTGCTCCTCGAGTGCCTCCAGCACCGGCTGGATGGCGATCGGGAACGACTCGCCGTAGCGCGCCAGGTGCGCGGTGCCGCCCAGGACAACGCGTTCGTCGAGCCGTTCGGTGACCATCTCCAGGACGGCCGAGACGACCGCATGCACGGTCGGCCGATCGTCAAGAACGAACCCTTCCTCAAGATCGACGACGGATTCAGGAACAGCCGAGAACACCTTGCCGGCGAGTGCGGCGATGAGCCGGGCGCGCAGGTCGGCGAGGGTCGACTCGGGCACCGGACCAGGGCTCTCGATGATGCGCTGCTCGACGCGACCGGAGTCGACGATGATGACGACGATGAGCCGCGTGCTGCTCAGCGCGACGAGTTCGACGTGCCGGACGGTGCTGCGCGACAGTGACGGGTACTGCACCAGCGCGACCTGGCGCGTGATCTGCGCGAGAAGTCGAACCGTGCGCGACATGACATCGTCAAGGTCGACGGCCTCATCGAGGAACTGCTGGATCGCGCGTCGCTCCGGCGGGCTCAGCGGCTTCACGCCCGAGAGGCGATCGACGAACAGGCGGTAGCCCAGATCCGTGGGCACGCGGCCCGCGCTCGTGTGCGGCTGCGCGATGAAGCCCTCGTCTTCGAGGGCCGCCATGTCATTGCGGATGGTGGCCGGCGAGACCCCGAGGTTGTGGCGCTCCACGAGGGCCTTCGACCCGACCGGCTCGTGGGTCGAGACATAGTCCTCGACGATGGCGCGCAGGACGGCGAGCCGACGCTCCTCGAGCATGCGCACCTCCCTGGCCACCGGCGCCCTTGGCACTCAGCCACCGCGAGTGCCAAGTGTACGGCCTACGCCGCAAGCGGCCAGCGCACGCATCGCCAGCCCGCGGTTGACGCACGGAGTGTCGGCTTGCACATTTCCTACTTTACAGATAGACATAATCCATGCTTCCCCTGCTGCTCATCGCCCTTGCCGGCTTCGGCGCACAGCTCGTCGACGGATCCCTGGGCATGGGCTACGGCCTGACCTCCTCCACGCTCCTCATCGCCATCGGCCTGTCACCCGCGGCTGCCTCGGCCTCCGTCCACCTCGCCGAGATCGGGACGACGGCGGCCAGCGCGCTCTCGCATGCGCGGATGGGCAACGTCGACAAGACGGTGCTCCGCCGGATCGCCCTGCCGGGTGCCATCGGGGCCTTCCTCGGTGCCACCGTGCTCTCGGGGCTTTCGACCCAGGCCGCCCGTCCGTGGGCAAGTGCCCTCCTGCTGATCCTGGGTGTGTACGTCCTGTTCCGGTTCCTGCGGCACCGCACCGTTGCCCTCAAGAAGGGTCGACCGGGGACCCGCTTCCTGGCTCCCCTGGGACTCGTCGGCGGGTTCGTCGATGCCACGGGCGGCGGCGGGTGGGGTCCGGTGACGACGCCGGCGCTGCTGGCGAATGGCCGGATGGCACCGAACCGCGTTATCGGCACGATGAACGCAGCCGAGTTCCTCGTCGCCGTCGCGGCGAGCATCGGCTTCATCATCGGACTGGGGACGTCCGCGCTGAACTGGCAGATCCTCCTGCCCCTGATGCTCGGCGGCATCCTCGCGGCACCGCTGGGCGCGTGGATCGCACACCGGCTGCCCATGCGCGTCATGGGCGTGGCCGTCGGCGGCATGATCATCTTCACCAACTCGCTGACACTGATGAAGGCCTTCGGAGTGCCGAGTGGCGCCATGAGCACCGTCCTCATCGGGATCGGCATTGCCTGGGCTGCGCTCGTCATCTATGTCGTCCGCGTTCACCTGCGGAGCCGCCGTGACGGCGTCGCTGTGCTGCCCGCCGAAACCGTCCCCGCGGCCGCCGCCGCCTGAGGCGATCAGGCCGCCGAGCTCCACGGTCGTAGTCGCACCTAGGGAAAACCCTAGGTGTCATTTGCACGCGTGCTTTCCGAGTGTTCCACTCGGCCATCCCCTCGACCTGGGCGTGCTCGGGTCTTCGCTCAACAGATGAGGACGCCATCGCATGACATCCCCGACGAGCACGACCCCGCGCCGTCGCGGCCGGACGGCACTGACCATCCTGACCGCCGCGTCCATCGCCGTGCTGGGCCTCGTCGCCCTCGGCGCCACGCCTGCTGCCGCGGCGGAAACCTGCCCCGACGGCTACAGCCTCAACGGCGGCAGCTGCGAGAAGTACGAGCGCGTGGATGCCGCCCCGGGATACGGCGAGTGCGAGGCACCGGCGACGGACTACGACGCGACAACGTGCAAGCTCGTGGTCGAGGATTCGTGGTCGGAGCCCGTGCCTCCCGGTGTTGTGAACACCCCCGGCACCTGCGCCGTCGGGCTAGGGGCCTACACCCTGGAGCACGGCGATGCCTGCTACTCCTTCGGACGCGTCGGTGCGTCTTTTGGGTTCATTTACGAGGGCGAGTACCTGACCCGCCCGTCCAGCGCCTGGAGTTGCCCGGAGGGATACACCGCGCGGGGCGGATCGGCCGACGGGCTCATCTGCCAGCAGCTCATCCCCGGCTCGACCACCTACCCGCCCCGCCCGCGCGGCGAGGACGTCTGCCCCGCGGGCTGGACCGGACCGCTCGAGGGTGAGCCCTCCTACTGCGAGCGCACCCTGGTGACCACCCCTACCAGTAACGGCGGAGGGATCCGCACCTACGCCGCCACGGCAACGGCAAGCGGTTCGGTCGACTTCTGCCTGGCCGACGGCACCACCCTGGTCGTCGACTACTCCGGCACGGGGAACGGCTCCAGCACGGCATCACAGGCCGATGCCGACTACGCAGCCAACATCGGTGCCATCTCTGCCGCTGACACTGCCCGGATCGGCAAGACACCCGCGGGGGCCAGGCTCGGCGCCTGCGGTGCGCCCGTTGCAGCACCGGCGGCCCCCGCGATCGTGCCGGTCTTGGCACCGGCCACGAACGTGTCGGCACCGGAAGCGGCCACCGTCGCCGTCCCGGCAGCAGCCACGGTGCCCGCCGCCGTGCCGGCTGGTGACGGGTCACAGGCTCCGGGTCTGCCGATGTGGGCACTCGCGCTCCTCGCGGCAGGTGTCCTCGGCACTGCCGCCGCCGGCAAGCGCTTCCTGGGCGCACGTCAGTAACCCAGCAGCACACGCACAGGTCTGCAAGGCGAAGGCCCCGGTCGAATCCGACCGGGGCCTTCGCCTTGCCCCGGAACGTCAGGCCAGCAGTCGGCGGATCACGCCGTCGGCGAGCAACCGTCCGCGATCGGTGAGCACCACCCGCTCGCCAGCCATATCGACGAGGCCATCGCCCACGAGTTCACCGACGACGTCGCCCGGCAGTTCAGATTCGGCCATCCCCGCCGCCAGCCGCATGCCCAGCATCACGCGCTCGACGTGCCGCTGCTCGCTTGTCAGGACCTCGCGACCCTCCTCCGGCGATGCGTTGGCCGCAAGCCGCTCCGCATAGGTGCGCGGATGCTTGACGTTCCACCAGCGCACGCCGTCGAGGTGGCCGTGCGCGCCCGGGCCGATGCCCCACCAGTCATCGTCACGCCAGTAGCCGAGGTTGTGCCGGCACTCCCCGCCCGGCCGTGCCCAGTTCGAGACCTCGTACCAGTCGAGACCGGCCTCTTGCAGCGCGCCGTCGACGATCGCGTAGCGGTCCGCCAGCACGTCCTCGTCGGGTGCGGGCAGCTCACCTCGCCGAACCCTGCGCGCCAACGGCGTGCCGTCCTCCACGATCAACGAGTAGGCCGACACGTGGTCGACACCAGCCGACAGCGCATCGTCGAGCGAGCGCCGGAGATCGTCGTCGGACTCCCCCGGCGTGCCGTAGATGAGGTCGAGGTTGACGTGATCGAAGCCGACGCGACCGGCCATGCGCGCCGCATCGACGCTCGCACCAGGCGTGTGCGTGCGGTCGAGGATGCGCAGCACAGCACTCGACGAGCTCTGCATGCCGAAGGACATCCGGGTGAACCCGCCTGCGAGCAGCGCCGCGAGCATGGCCTCGTCGACACTGTCGGGGTTGGCCTCCGTGGTCACCTCAGCACCGGGCGCGAGTCCGAACTCGGCACGGATGACGTCGAGCACCGACACAAGAGCTTCGGCGCCGAGCAGCGTCGGGGTACCGCCGCCGATGAAGACGGTCTCGACCGGCCGGCAGTCA
>CAJAKT010000542.1 GCA_903940375.1 uncultured bacterium
CAACGCCGGCGTGCCCGTCATCGGTCACCTGGGCCTTACGCCCCAGTCGGTCAACGTGCTCGGCGGCTACCGCGTGCAGGGCCGGGGTGAAGCCGGCGAGATGCTGCTGCACGATGCCAAGGCGATGGAGGCGGCCGGCGCCTGTGCCGTGGTCCTCGAGGTCGTACCCGCCGAGCTCGCCGCGCGGGTCAGCGAAGTGCTGACCATTCCTACGATCGGCATCGGCGCCGGATCGGGAACCGATGCCCAGGTCATCGTCTGGCAGGACCTCGTCGGGCTCACCGGCGGACCCGCACCTCGGTTCGTCAAGCGCTACGCCGATGTCCGCACGACGATCGCTGACGCCGTGTCCCAGTGGGGCTCCGACGTCGCGTCAGGTGCCTACCCCGCGCCGGAGCACGAGTACGCCTGACGATCGGTCCTAGACGTCGGTCCTAGACGTCGGTCCTATGGACGCCAGTCTCCGGGGCTCGCTTCGCTCACTCCTCGACTACACGTCGGTCACGCGGATCCCGGCGTGCACCTTGTACCGCCGGTTCATCGAGATCAGGTTCGCCGTCATCCCCTCGACCTGGCCCGCATTGCGCAGGCGCCCGCCGAAGATCCCGCGGATTCCTGTGATGCGACCGGCCAGTGCCTGCACGATGTCGGTGGCCTCCCGATCGTCACCCAGGACGAGAACATCGGTGTCGATCGCGTCGACCGTCTCATCGAGAAGCAGGACGGCTGAGATGTGATGGAATGCCGCGACGACACGGCTGCCGACCAGGATCCCGGCTGCCTGCTCGGCCGCCGACCCTTCCTCGACGCGCAGTGCGAAGGCGCCCTGCTTGTCGAATCCGAGCGGGTTCACGCAGTCGACCACGATCTTGCCAGCGAGCACCTCCCGCAGTGACTCAAGCAGTGCCGCGTGCCCGTCCCACGGAACCGCCACGATGACAACATCACTCGACCGCGCGCACTCCTCGTTCGACAGTCCGACGACGCTCAGGCCCACCTCATCGGCGATGCCTGCCGCGCGGGCGGCATCACGCGAACCGATCGCAACCTGCTGCCCCGCGAGGGCCAGTCGGCGAGCCAGGCCTCGTCCCTGCTCGCCGGTGCCGCCCAGCACACCGACACGCAGCGCTGAGACATCAGGAAGGACACGGGGGTCAAGGGCAATCGTCGGCTCGGTCACGAGCCGCGATCCTGCCACACTTCGACGATGACCGCCCCCGCGGATCCGCCGACACCGCGCAGGTTCGCGCGCATGCGGCTCGACACCACCCCTCTGCGCACCTCGCGGGACTTCCGCCTGATCTTCGCCAGCGGACTGGTCACCTACCTCGGGTCGATGATCACCTACGTCGCGCTCCCCTTCCAGGTCGCGCACCTGACCGGCTCATTCGTTGCCGTCGGATTGATCGGCCTCGCCGAGCTCGTGCCGCTGATCGTGTTCGGCCTGTACGGCGGGGCTCTCGCCGACTCGATCGATCGTCGCGTCATGGTCATCGCCACTGAGGCCGCTGCCGGCGTGCTCGTCATGCTCCTGCTGATCAACAGCCTGCTGCCATCCCCGCAGCTGTGGGTGCTGTACGTCGTCGCGATGATGCTCGCCGGTGTCGACGGACTGCAACGTCCGTCCCTCGACGCGATGATCCCGCGCGTCGTCGCACATGACCAGCTGGCCGCAGCGAGCGCCCTCACCTCCCTGCGCTGGCAACTCGGGAGCATCGTCGGGCCAGCCATCGGCGGCCTGCTGCTCAGCGCAGGTGGGCCGGCGGCGGCCTACGGAGTCGATGTGCTGACATTCGCGATGTCCATCGTGATGCTCTGGCGGCTGGCCAGCATCAGGGTCGAGGGCGACGGCGCTCGGCCGACCCTTCGGCACATCACTGCAGGCCTCGGGTACGCCTGGAGCCGCAAGGACCTGCTCGGCACCTACGCCGTCGACCTCATCGCCATGATCTTCGCCTTCCCCTATGCCCTGTTCCCATTTCTGGCAGAGGACCTCGGTGGGGCGTGGACCCTCGGATTGCTCTATTCGGCTGGGGCCGTTGGCTCCCTGATCGTCACGCTCACCAGCGGCTGGACGAGATCCGTCCACCGACACGGGCGGGCCATCGTGTGTGCGGCTGCCGTGTGGGGCCTCGGCATTGCACTCGTCGGCGTCACTCACACCCTCGCATGGGTGCTTCTCTTCCTGGCCATCGCCGGCGGTGCCGACATGATCAGTGGCATCTTCCGCAGCGTGATGTGGAATCAGACGATCCCCGATGAAGTGCGCGGACGCATGGCAGGCATCGAGCTGCTCAGCTATTCCATCGGTCCACTACTCGGCCAAGTGCGCAGTAGCACCGCCGCATCACTGACATCACTGCGCATGTCATTCATCAGCGGCGGCGTGCTGTGCATCGTCGGCGTCAGCATTGCGGCGTTCGCGCTGCCGTCGTTGTGGCGCTATGACGATCGCACGAGTGTGCACGCACAACGCGAACGCGAACGACGAACGCGTGACGTTCAGTAACCGACGCGCATACCACGCACACGACACGCGGAGTCGTTTCGACGCGAATGGCTTTGTTTTTTGTGTCATGCTCTGTCAGAGTTGTAACCAAGGAGTGCTGCAACGGTGCAGCACTCCACGACACGGGAGGCAACGTGGCGGTCGCAAAGAAGACTGCACGCAAGGCGCCGGCCAAGAAGGCCGCACCGCGCAAGGCTGCAGCGAAGAAGGCAGTGAAGAAGGCTCCGGCTCGCAAGGTCGCAGCGAAGAAGGCTCCTGCCAAGAAGGCAGCAGCGAAGAAGGCCGTCAAGAAGGCTCCGGCTCGCAAGGTCGCAGCCAAGAAGGCCGTCAAGAAGGCTCCGGTCCGCAAGGCCGCAGCCAAGAAGGCTCCTGCCAAGAAGGCAGCAGCGAAGAAGGCCGTCAAGAAGGCTCCGGTCCGCAAGGCCGCAGCCAAGAAGGCCGTCAAGAAGGCTCCGGTCCGCAAGGCCGCAGCCAAGAAGGCTCCCGCGCGCAAGGCGCCGG
>CAJAKT010000543.1 GCA_903940375.1 uncultured bacterium
GCCTACCCGGCGGCGGTCCACCCGGAGCCCATGGCACCGCCCGCGGCCCCCGTGCCGACGGGACAGACATCGAGCAACGCCATCGTGGCGCTCATCCTCGCGGTGGTCTCGTGGGCGGTCTGCCCGATCATCCCGGCGATCGTGGCACTGGTCCTCGCGGCCAGTGCCGCCAAGGAGATCGCCGCCTCGGGTGGCCGGATCCAGGGTCAGGGACTGGTCACCGCCGCCCGGATCGTGTCCTGGGTCAACATCGGGATCTGGGCCGCCGTGCTGGTGATCGGGGCGTTCTTCCTCATGCTGGCGCTCGTCGCAGGGGGTTTGGACAGCGCAAACAGCCTCTGAGGGACCCCGTTTTGACTCTCCGGAAGCCCGACAGGTAGCCTAGGTCCTCGTGCCTGACCCAAGGCACGACGCACAGGGCGTGGCTTCCCCCGCTTCCGGTGACCGATGGTCGCCTGTCATGGAGAAGGCGACGCACGCGAGCGGCCTCGGCCGCGGGCGATCTACGACGATCTGGACAACGTGAACGCGCGGTAACTGCGCGACACGCCCGACCGCGTGGGTCGGGGGATGCACGACCGAACGGCAGGAAGTACGGCAACTCGACGAGAAGGCAGGAAGGCAACAGTGCCAACCATCCAGCAGCTGGTCCGCAAGGGCCGGCAGGACAAGGTCTCCAAGACGAAGGCGCCCGCCCTCAAGGGCAGCCCGCAGCGTCGTGGCGTATGCACGCGCGTCTACACGACCACCCCGAAGAAGCCGAACTCCGCTCTTCGCAAGGTCGCGCGCGTCCGCCTCAGCTCGGGCGTCGAGGTGACCGCCTACATCCCCGGTGTCGGCCACAACCTGCAGGAGCACTCGATCGTGCTCGTCCGTGGTGGGCGCGTCCGCGACCTGCCCGGCGTGCGCTACAAGGTCATCCGCGGCGCACTTGACACCCAGGGCGTCAAGAACCGCAAGCAGGCACGTTCCCGCTACGGCGCGAAGAAGGAGAAGGGCTAATGCCTCGCAAGGGTCCCGCTGCCAAGCGGCCAGTCGTCATCGACCCGGTGTACAGCACCCCCATGGTCACCCAGCTCATCAACAAGGTGCTGCTCGACGGCAAGCGCTCCACCGCTGAGAAGATCGTCTACGGCGCCCTTGAAGGCTGCCGCGAGAAGACCGGTACCGATCCGGTCCAGACGCTCAAGCGTGCGCTCGACAACGTCAAGCCCACCCTCGAGGTGCGTTCGCGCCGCGTCGGTGGCGCCACCTACCAGGTGCCCGTCGAGGTCAAGTCCGCGCGCAGCAACACGCTCGCGCTGCGCTGGCTGATCGGCTACTCGCGTCAGCGTCGTGAGAAGACGATGACCGAGCGCCTCATGAACGAGATCCTCGATGCCTCGAACGGCCTCGGCGCTGCTGTCAAGAAGCGCGAGGACACGCACAAGATGGCCGAGTCGAACAAGGCCTTCGCGCACTACCGCTGGTAGTCCGACCACTTCACTGACCCTCGAAAGCAAACGGAGAACCGAACGTGTCGACCGAGACCGCACTCGATCTGGCCAAGACCCGAAATATCGGGATCATGGCCCATATCGACGCGGGCAAGACCACGACCACCGAGCGGATCCTGTTCTACACGGGCATCAACTACAAGATCGGCGAGGTCCACGAGGGCGCGGCGACGATGGACTGGATGGAGCAGGAGCAGGAGCGCGGCATCACGATCACGTCGGCCGCGACGACCTGCACCTGGAAAGACCACACCATCAACATCATCGACACGCCGGGTCACGTCGACTTCACCGTCGAGGTCGAGCGTTCGCTTCGTGTCCTTGACGGTGCTGTCACGGTGTTCGACGGCGTAGCCGGTGTCGAGCCGCAGTCCGAGACGGTGTGGCGTCAGGCCGACAAGTACAACGTGCCGCGCATCTGCTTCGTGAACAAGCTCGATCGCACCGGCGCAGACTTCTACCGCTGCGTCGACATGATCATCTCCCACCTCGGTGCGACTCCGCTGGTCCTGCAGATCCCGATCGGCAACGAGGGCGACTTCCTCGGCGTCGTTGATCTGGTGGCCATGCGCGCACTGACCTGGCGTGGCGAGACGCAGAAGGGCGAGGACTACGCGGTGGAGGACATCCCCGCTGAGCTCGCCGAGCAGGCTGCCGAGTACCGCGAGAAGATGCTCGAGACGCTGTCCGAGGCTGATGACGCCATCATGGAGAAGTTCCTCGAGGGCGAGGACCTCTCGGTCGAGGAGATCCAGGCTGCCATCCGCCGCGCGACTCTGGCCTACAAGCTCACCCCCGTCCTGACCGGCTCGGCCTTCAAGAACAAGGGCGTTCAGCCCATGCTCGACGCGGTCGTCGCCTACCTGCCGTGCCCCCTCGACGTCACTGCGGTCGAGGGTCACAAGCCCGGCCACGAGGACGTCATCATCGAGCGTCGGCCGAGCGACTCGGAGCCCTTCGCGGCGCTGGCGTTCAAGATCATGACCGACCCGCACCTGGGCAAGCTCACCTACCTGCGCGTCTACTCCGGTCGACTCCAGACCGGCACCGCGGTGCTGAACAGTGTCAAGGAGCGCAAGGAGCGCATCGGCAAGATCTACCGAATGCACGCGAACAAGCGTGAAGAGATCGAATCGGTGGGCGCTGGCGACATCGTGGCCGTGATGGGCCTGAAGGACACGACCACGGGCGAGACCCTGTGCGATCCGGCCAACCCGGTCGTGCTGGAGTCAATGACCTTCCCGGCACCGGTCATCCACATCGCCATCGAGCCGAAGACCAAGGGCGACCAGGACAAGCTCGGCATCGCGATTCAGCGACTTGCCGAGGAGGACCCGACCTTCCACGTCCGCTCGGACGAGGAGACCGGCCAGAC
>CAJAKT010000544.1 GCA_903940375.1 uncultured bacterium
CCCGCCTTGGCACGGCCGATGCCGTGCTCCGCCGACACCGAGCCGCCGTAGCGCGCCACGCATTCGAGGATCGCCAGATCGATGGCGGTGTCGTCGGCCGGGGGGCCGTGGATCTCCAGATGGATGTTGCCGTCGGCGAGGTGGCCGAAGACGCCGAACACCTCGACGGTCGGGTACGCGCCGACGAGAGCCTTCAACTCGTCGGCCGCGTCGGCCAGCACAGCGAGCGGCACCGACACATCGAGCTTGTGCGTCATGCCGAGCGACGAGAACACCTCGCCCTGCCGCTCGCGGAAGGACCAGATGCGGGCCTGCTCGGAAGCGTCGAGCCCGACGATGACGTCGGCGTCATCGAGGCCGACGAAGCCCGACGCATCACCGCCATCGACCACCTCGAGCAGCAGCGCCACCGGATGCCGCTCCGCCAGCGGCCACGCCAGACCCGCCGTGGTGCAGGCGAGATCGAGGCCCGGCTCGTCGAGCACCTCGGCCGCGAGCAGTCGCACTCCCTGAGCCACAGCCGAAGACATGAGCTCCATCGCAGCGGCATAGGACGGGCAGCCGATCAGCGCGACGGATGTGCGCCCAGCCGGCCGATGCAGTCGCAGGCGCACGGCCGTGATGATGCCGAGCGTGCCCTCCGATCCGCAGAGGAGCGCACCGAGGTCGTAGCCGGTGTTGTCCTTGAGCAGCCCGGACAGGTGCGAGACGACGGACCCATCGGGCAGGACGGCCTCGATGCCGACGACCTGCGCGCGTGTCATGCCGTACGCGATGACGTGGATGCCCCCGGCGTTGGTGGCGACGGTGCCGCCGATGGTGGCGGAGTCGCGGGCCGCGAGGTCGACGCCGTAGTACCAGCCGGCGGCCGCTGCGTGCCTGCGCACGTCGCCGAGCGTGGCGCCCGCACCTGCCGTGAGCTGCCCGGACAGGTCGTCGACGGGATCGATCGACGAGAGTCGACGGGTCGACAGGATCACGGGCGGCTGCGCGTCGGAGGGTCCAGGCACCGAGCCACCGACCAGACCGGTGTTGCCGCCCTGCGGCAGCACCGGCACGCCGGCATCGGCGCACGCGCGCATGACCAGCGCCACCTCGGCGGTGGTGCCCGGGCGCACGACCGCGAGCGCGGGGCCGCTGAAGCGACGGGACCAGTCGACGACGTACTGCTCCATGAGCGACGGGTCGCTGATCACCTGCGACACGCCGACGGCCTCCTGCAGGCGCGCCAGCAGTCCGTCGGTCGAAAGTGCAACACCCGTCACGGGGTTATCCTTGCTGACAGTCGGGGGCAAATGCACAGGAGGTCGGCATGCACGTGCGCTCGATCGCGATCGCCTGTGCTCTCGGCCTGACGATGCTGACGGCCACCCCCGCGCAGGCCGCCGACACCGTCCCGGCCTCCGGCACCTTCTCGTTCTCCACCGCCAACGGCATCCTGCCGACCTGGGCGCAGGAGGACATCATTCTCATCGGCGTCAGCCCCGGCTCCGTCACGACGACCACCACCGGCACCACCGCGCGCGTGACGCTGCCGATCGTCGCGAAGACCGGCTCGGCCAACGCCGCGGCCGGCGGCTTCCGGCTCACCAACACCACGACGGGCGTCAGCGTCCGCTGCTCGTCGCCCACCATCGACACGATCGCCCGCGTCGTCGACTGCGTACTGGCCGACGGCACGAACGCCAGCCTGTTCAGGATCAGCTCGATCCGGTCGCGCAGCCGGGTGACGGGACAGTCGACGGTGACGGCGATCTACCGCGGCGTCCAGTTGCGGATCAACGGCCAGGCCATGGCCGATCAGCTCAACAAGGCCCTCGGCACCTACACCTTCAGCCCGTCCGTCGCGGTGGGCATCGGCGACCTCGTCGTCACGCGCGACCGCTGATCCACAGGCGCCAGCCGCCCCTCGGATATCCA
>CAJAKT010000545.1 GCA_903940375.1 uncultured bacterium
TGGCCGTAGCGGATCGCACCGAGGCGCTCGGTCATGCCGTACTGCGTGACCATCGCACGCGCGACGGCCGTTGCCTTCTCGATGTCGTTGGAGGCACCGGTGGTCGGATCGTGGAAGATCAGTTCCTCCGCCGCGCGACCGCCGAGCATGTAGGCGAGCTGGTTGAGCATCTCGCTGCGCGTCGTGGAGTACTTGTCCTGGTCGGGCAGCACCATCGTGTAGCCGAGTGCGCGACCCCGCGGCATGATCGTGATCTTGTGGACCGGGTCGTTGCCCGGCAGCGCCGCAGCGACGAGCGCATGGCCTGCCTCGTGGTACGCCGTGATCTTCTTCTCGCGGTCGTCCATCAGGCGCGTGCGCTTCTGCGGGCCGGCGATGACGCGGTCGATGGCCTCGTCGAGCGCAGCGTCGTCGATGACGAGGTTGTCCGTGCGCGCGGTGAGCAGTGCGGCCTCGTTGAGGACGTTGGCGAGGTCGGCGCCGGTGAAGCCGGGTGTGCGACGCGCCACAGCGAGCAGGTCGACCTCGTCGGCCATCGGCTTGCCGGTGGCGTGCACCTTGAGGATCGCGAAGCGGCCGAGCAGGTCGGGACGCTCGACGGCGATCTGACGGTCGAATCGGCCCGGGCGCAGCAGCGCGGGGTCGAGGATGTCGGGCCGGTTGGTGGCCGCGATGAGGATGACGTTGGCGTTGACGTCGAATCCGTCCATCTCGACGAGCATCTGGTTGAGCGTCTGCTCCCGCTCGTCGTGACCGCCGCCGAGGCCGGCACCGCGATGGCGACCGACGGCGTCGATCTCGTCGATGAAGATGATGGCCGGCGCGTTCTCCTTGGCCTGCTGGAACAGGTCGCGAACACGGCTGGCGCCGACGCCGACGAACATCTCGACGAAGTCGGAGCCGGAGATCGAGAAGAAGGGGACGCCTGCCTCGCCGGCGACGGCGCGCGCGAGGAGGGTCTTGCCGGTGCCGGGAGGGCCGTAGAGGAGGACGCCCTTGGGGATCTTGGCGCCAACGGCCTGGAACTTGGTGGGATCGGCGAGGAAGTCCTTGATCTCCTCAAGCTCCTCGACCGCCTCGTCAGCACCGGCGACGTCGGCGAAGGTGGTCTGCGGCATGTCCTTGGTGATCAGCTTGGCCTTGGACTTGCCGAACTGCATGACCTTGGAGCCGCCGCCCTGCATCTGGCTCATCAGGAAGAAGAACAGCAGGACGATCAGTGCGATCGGCAGGAGCGAGACGAGCAGCGTGACGAGGACGCTCTCGGTCGGGACGACGACGTTGTAGCCGCCGGGGAGCTGGTTGGCGTCGGCCTTGGCCTGGAGCAGCTCCTGGAGCTTGACCCCCTGGCCGTCGACATAGGACGTACGGGCCTTGCTGCCGTCCTTGAGGGTGAGCTCCAGGGCCTGGTCGCGGTCGACGATCGTGGCCGTGTCGACGTTGTTGGTCTGGATGTCGGTGATGGCCTGACCGGTATCGACCTGCTCAGGGGCGCCGATGCCCGAGATGAAGCTCGAGCCGATCAGCACGAAGAGCACGGCAAGCGCGATCCAGAAGATCGGGCCACGCAAGAGCTTTCTCACATCCACCGCCTCACGGTACTACGGCCCGTTCGGGGGCACGACCGCGCTCGTGGACAGCGCGTTACGCCGATGGCGGAAGGGGACTCAGCCGCCATAGACATGGGGGGCCAGGGTGCCCACGCACCGCAGGTTGCGGTAGCGCTGGGCGTAGTCCAGGCCGTATCCCACGACGAACTCATTGGGGATGTCGAAGCCGACGTACCGAGGGGCCACATTGACCTTCATGGCATCGGGCTTCCGCAGCAATGTGAAGACCTCGACTGAGGCGGGGGCGCGCGAGGAGAGGTTCTTGAGCAGCCACGAGAGGGTCAGGCCCGAGTCGAGGATGTCCTCCACGACGAGCACGTTGCGGCCGTTCAGATCACCGTCGAGGTCCTTCATGATCCGCACGACACCACTCGACGTGGTGCCCGAGCCATAGGACGAGACCGCCATCCAGTCCATGTCGACGCTCCGGTGCAGCGAGCGGGCCAGATCGGCCATCACCATGACTGCGCCCTTGAGGACCCCGACGAGAAGCAGGTCCTTGCCCTCGTAGTCGGCGTCGATCTGGCCAGCGAGTTCGAGGATGCGTCCGCGGATCTGGTCCTCCGTCAGGAGCACGTGCTGCAGTTCCGCCGTGATGTCCTCAGGCTCCACTCGGTACTCCCGTCTCAGCCCCGTCGCCCTGGATGAGGGACAGCCTCCCATACGCCCGCGCCGCGACGACACCGCCCGGCAGGGCGACATCACCCTGGCCGTGCCAGTCCATGAGAAGGGCATCGATGCGCCGGACATGCTCCAGGGAGAGGCCGTCGGAAGGACAGCCCATCGCCAGCGCCGCCGCCCGGATCACCCGGGTCCGGACCGCTGCCGGGAGGGCGACCAGGTCATCGACGTGGCAGCTCGCACTTACGTCATCCACGGTCAGCACCTGCGTCGCCACCTGCCCGGCGATCGCATCGAGAGCATCGGCATCGTCGCGCAGCAGATCGGCGGAGCGGGCCAGCCCCTGCACGACGCCGGGGCCTAGATCAGCGCCCAGGCCGGCCAGCAGCGACCGAACGCGCACGCGGGCGAAGGACGGATCGGAGTTGTGCGGATCCGTCCACGACGTGATGCCCAGCGGTTCCAGCATCTCAACGGCGACGGCGTGCACGTCGGCGCGCGGCATCGGCAGGAACGGCCGACGCCAGCGCCCTGCACGCGCCGACATCGCGGAGAGCGTGCGGGCACCGGACCCCCGCGCAAGCCGCAGCAGCACGGTCTCGGCCTGATCGTCGAGCGTGTGTCCCAGCAGCACAGCGGCTGCGCCAGCCTCGTCGGCCGCCTGCCCGAGAGCGGCGTAGCGCGCTTCACGCGCCGCTGCCTCCGGCCCACCGGCGGTGCCGACCTCGACACGAACGACAACCGCCGGTACACCGAGGGCAGTGCATGCCGCGGCAGCTGCGGCTGCCACGTCCGCTGAGCCCTGCTGCAGCGCATGATCGACGACCACCGCGCGTACGACCCAGCCCTGCCGGTTGCCTACCCACGCTGCACATCCGGCAAGCGCGAGAGAGTCCGGTCCGCCCGAGCAGCCGACGAGCACTACTGAGCCGTCAGCCAGGTCCTCCCCCGAGCGGGCCACCGCCGCCCGGGCTGCCATCAGGACGGTGGAGGCCGCACGTCGGCTCACGGCGTGCCCATCACCCGGTCAAGCCACGCATCGGGCTCGTGGATCTCCGCGCGCGACGGCAGGTGCGTCGGTGACGTCCAGACGCGGTTGAAGCCGTCCATGCCTGCGCGGTCGACGACGTGACGAACGAACTCGGCACCGTCGCTGTACTGACGCATCTTCGCGTCCAGTCCCAGCGCCTTGCGCGCGAACGTGTCGAGCGTGCCGGGCTGCTCACGTCGTGTTGTGAAGCGCTCACGGATCAGGGCAACCGAGGGGATGATCGCTGGACCGACCGCGTCCATGACGACATCGGCATGACCCTCGAGCAGCGACATGAGCGCGGTGAGCTCGTCGAAGATGACCTTCTGCTCCGGCGTCTGAATCGCCTCGACGACGCTGACCTCGCTGTCGGAACGCAGCGACCGGATGAGTGCGTAGGTGAACGCGACGAGTTTCTGCAGCGTCTCGCGCGCGCTGAGGTCCGATGCCTCCATCAGCGCAGCAAGTCGATCAGCGAGGTAGTCGGCTAGCCATGGCACCGCACCGAACTGCACGCGGTGCGTCTCCTCATGCAGGCATACCCAGAACCGGAAGTCGCGCGGCGGCACAGCAAGCTGCTGCTCGACATTGACGATCGTGGGAGCGACGAGCAGCAGCCGACGCGGCTCCCCCGGGTCGGTGAACGTCTCGAACTGCCCGAGCACCTTCCCGGACATCCAGCCCAGCACGGCACCGAGCTGCAGGGCGGTGCCGCGCGAACCGAGGCTGCGCACAACGGCCGGCGCGGCCTCGGTCTTGTCGGCGAAGTCCTCCCACATCGAGAGCACGACGCGCATGCCCGTGACATTCGACGCGATCCAGCCGGAGCGGTCGACGACGACGGCTGGCGACGAGTCGGGTGCCACGAGGCCGGTCACCTCGCGCACCGGCGCCACGGCCTCGCGGGCCAGGTCGCGCAGCATCGTCACCGCGGCCCGAGCATCAGCCGGGGGAAGGTCCGGGCCCTTGGGCGCGAGCCGGCGCGCGGTGGCGACGGCAAGGTCCCAGTCGATCGGCTCCGTTCGAGGGGCGTCCGTCATCAGCGAGCGTCTGTCGGGGCATCGGGCGCAGGCGGACGGCAGATGACGCCGACCAGCGCTTCGCCGTGGCCGCCCGTATGCAGCGTGTAGTCACCGGCGGCGAACGGCACGAGCACGACGTCGCCGCGCGTGACCTGCATGGATCCCGACGGGCTCGAGAGCACGCCCTCGCCACCCAGCACGACGACGATGCCGAACCCCGCGTCGACGCTGACGGGACCGTCGGACGCATCGAATCGGTGCGCACGGAAGTAGGCATCCGCCTGGGCGGGCATGGCCGACACGAGTCCGGCCCGCTCGATCGACTCGCGCGGCAGCACCAGGTGATCAAGATCCGCGTCCGACACGGCCGACAGGTCGACTGCCTGCAGCGCCGTGTCGAACCCGAGGTCGAGGTGGCCGTCCTTCATCCCGTCGACGGCGAAGCCCTGCCATTCGAGCAGGATCGAGAGATCTGTCGGCTCCTGAAGTTCGAGGACGAACACCCCCGACGCGACGGTGTGCGGCAGGCCAGCAGGGACGAGCATCGCGTCGCCGGGACGCACGACGCGCGTGCGCAGGGCGGACAGCAGTGCCTCGCTGTCGCGCTCAGCGACCCAGCTCGATACCTGGGAGAGGCTCATGGCGTCCTTGAATCCGACGCCGACCTCAGCACCCTCCGGTGCGTCGAGGACGTACCAGGCCTCGGTCTTGCCATGGGCCAGACCCAGATGGGTGCGGGAGAACGCCCGGTTGGGATGCAGGTGCACGGGCAGGCGCTGGTTGAGGTCGAGCAATTTCACGAGGACCTCGCTGCTCACTCCGTAACGGGCGACGTGGTCGGGTCCGAGCCAGGCGGCCGGATCGGACTCGATCTCCTCAATGAGCAGGCGGCCGTCGGGCAGCACGCTGAAGCCCTGGGGTGCCTGGCCAAAGCGCGCGGTCGTGGAACCGATCCACTCCTCAGGCCGCTGCGGACCACCCGGACCGTGCCGAAGCGAACCGATGCGGTCGCCGCCTCGGTAGAAGTGGTCGAACTGGTTGACCGGCAGCAGCATCGGCATCATCGTTCGCATCCCATCCGTCAGTGCCCGATCAGGAGCATCCGCAGGTCGCCAGTCGACTGGCGATGACGTCCATTGTCTCCCGCGCCTGATTCAGCGAGGTCACCTTGTTCGCGATCATCGCGAAAACCAGGATCCGGCCCTCCGCATCGAGCACCGTCCCCGCAAGGCTGACGACCCCGGTCAGGGTCCCCGTCTTACCGTGGACGAAGCCCCGGCCGGACTGGGTCGCCGCGGTCGTGTAGCGGTCCGCGAGCGTCCCCGTCAGGCCCGCGACCGCCAGACCCGAGTCGATGGGCGCCAGTCGCGGATCGTCGCCCCGGACCACCCCGGTGAGGATGCCGGCCAGGACCCGCACCGGGATGCGGTCACGCCCTGAGAGCCCGCTGCCATCCACGAGGGTCACCCCGTCGCTCCCGATCCCGACCGTCTCCAGGGTCAATGTCGTCGCAGACGCCCCGCCGGCGAACGACGGGTCGTCGAGCATTGCGCCGCCGACGAGGTGCGCGAGCGCCTCCGCATAGTTGTTCTCCGAGTTGGTGAGCATCCGCCCCACGATGTCGGCAACCGGCGGCGACTCGACGCGTGCGACCTCCGTGGCCGATGCGCTTCGGGTACCCGCCTTGACCGACGTGACGTCAAGACCCTGGCCACGCAGGAACCCGGCAAACACGGATCCCGCCTGCTTCGCCGGATCCGCGACGCGTGACGTCGCACCGGGTCGTACGCGCCCGCCGTCGACCACAAGCGCCGTGACGGGGGCGACCACCCCGGCCGCCGGGAAGGACGTGGGCCAGCCCGGTCCCAGGCGCGGGCCGCGGAAGGCCGATGAGTCGTAGACAACCGTGAGGCTCGTGTTGGCGGTGAACTCCGCAGCCGTCGCCTCAGCCAGATCGCGCATCGAGGCGCTACCGCCAGCGAGCGGGTTGCCGCCCTTCGCCCGGACGAGCGTCGGGTCGCCGCCACCCACGAGGTAGACGGTGTCGCCATCGCGGTAGACGATCGTGGGCAGCCGGGTCTGCGGCCCGAGGACCGTCAGGGCCGCCGTCGACGTGGCCAGTTTCGTCACGGATGCCGGGATCCGCGGGCGATCGGCGCCTTGGTCGAGCAGGACGGTCCTGGAGGCGGGGTCGACCACCACGATCGACCCGTCGAACAGCCCGCGCCTTGCCAGCCGGCCGACCTCTGCTCGGACACCCTCCGCCGTGGGCCGTGGACCTGTGGGGGAGGTCACATCAATGGGCGCGAGGACGGCGGGAGCCGGGGCAGGAGGTGGTCCGTCGGCAGCCACGGCCTGGCCGACAGCACCAGCGACCTGCGCTCCCACGAGTACGCCAGCGCCCGCAAGGAGCAGCACTGAGCCGCGCATCACACGCACCGATTACTCCTCACGCCTCGATGTACGGAACACTAAGGCACCGGCCCTTCGGCCCATGCTGATGTATTGCCGCGCGAGCAGCGCGGCCAAAGAGGAGGACGCGTGCAGCCGCTCGACTTCGACGTGACCATCGAGATCCCCGCCGGGAGCCGCAACAAGTACGAGATGGACCACGAGACCGGGCGAATCCGCCTTGATCGCATGCTGTTCACCTCCACGCGGTACCCGCATGACTACGGCTTCATCGACAACACCCTCGGCCAGGACGGCGACCCGCTCGACGCACTCGTCATGACGGCCGAGCCGACGTTCCCGGGCGTGCTGATCCGCTGCCGCGCCGTCGGGATGTTCCGCATGACCGACGAGGCCGGCGGCGACGACAAGGTCCTCTGCGTGCCGGCGGGCGATCCCCGCCAGGAGCACCTGCGCGACATCTTCCACGTGGCCGAGTTCGATCGACTCGAGATCCAGCACTTCTTCGAGGTCTACAAGGACCTCGAGCCGGGCAAGAGCGTCGAGGGCGCAACATGGGTGGGCCGTACCGAGGCCGAGGCGGAGATCCACGCGTCCTACGCGCGCTTCACGGCCGCCGGCCTGAAGCCGCATCACTGAACCTCTCCCCCTCATAGATCCGGTCGCGACACGCCGGTGAGCTGATCCTGTCTAGACCTAGACTGTCTAGTGCTGTACTGTCTAGGTCTAGACGATGTCGGCCCTCACCGGCATCCCCGAAACATGAGAGGGGGCAGCATGAACTTCCCGTTCCGGCACGGACGCAATGACGTCGCCGTGCAAGACACCATCGCTGCACCGGCACACCAGATGACCTCCGACTTCGTGGTCGGCCTGTGCAGATTCACGCTCACCTGCACCTGTGGCGCGACATTCGACACGCCGTACATCGACGAGGTCCTCGAACTCCGCGAACTGCATGAGACGCTCGCGCCGATGTCAGATCAGCTTGCCAGCTGACCAATGAGCAAAGCCCGATACAAGAACGCCGACGAGGCGACCGAGGCCCTCGAGAAGGCGACCAAGCAGTGGCGTGCCGCCAAGAAGAGCGAACGAACAGCGCGCGACACCCTCGCCAGCGTGGTGTCCGATGTCGTCGACTCCGGAGTCCTCAATGAGAACAAGGTCTCGCGCCTGACGGAGATCCCGCGGATGACCA
>CAJAKT010000546.1 GCA_903940375.1 uncultured bacterium
CATCCAGGATCTCATCACCAAGGGCGTCAACGTCCTGATCATCAATCCCGCCAACCCGGATGCCGTCAAGCCCAGTCTTGATGCAGCCGCAGCCGCAGGCATCCCCGTCATCACCGTCGACCGCCCCGTGACCGCTGGTGCCGTAGCCCACGTCGGCCGTGACAACAAGGCCATGGGCAAGCTCGTGGGCGAGGCAGTAGCTGCAGCCATGGGCGAAGAGGGTGGCCAGATCATCGAGATCCAAGGTGACGCTGGCGGTGTGGTCATGGCAGACCGTCGCGATGGCTTCGCGGATGGCATCGCAGCCAATCCGAAGGCCGAGATCGTTCTTGGTCCGTATGCCGAGTACATCCGCTCCAATGCCGTCACGGCAATGCAGGACCTCCTCCAGGCGAACCCGGATGTCAAGGTCATCTACGCGCACAACGATGACATGGCGCTTGGCGCCATGCAGGTCCTCCAGGAGGCCGGTCGTGACGACGTACTTGTCGCCGGCGTCGATGGACTCGGTGAAGCCCTGCAGTCGATGGCCGATGGATCCTCCTACGTCGCGACCGCACTGAATGACCCGAAGTACCTAGGCGACACCACGATTCAGGCAGCACTCGCACTCGCAGCCTGCAATTCGGTGCCGGCATTCATCGATGCCGGGACGGCACTCGTAGACCAGTCCAACGCCAAGGACTATGTCAGCGAGTCGCTGTTCGCTGAATACCGGCCGGACCTGGGCCTTCAGCCGTAGGTCACTAGCCCGGAATATCCAGTATGAGTGGTGGGACACGAGCCGAAAGGTCAAGACAGGTGAGCAACTCAATGAAGGCAGCCGTTCTCTACGCACCGGGTGACATCCGAGTCGAGGAGGTCCCTGCTCCGGTGATCACCGGAGCAGGGGAGGTCCTGCTGCGCGTTGAGGCGTGCGGTGTGTGTGGATCCGATATTCCACGCATGCTGACCAAGGGTGCGCACGTTATGCCCCTCATCTGCGGCCACGAGTTCTCTGCACGAGTCACCGACGCATCAGACGATGTCGAGGGCGTCTCGGTCGGGAGCTTGGTCACGGTCCCACCACTCATTCCCTGCTTCAAGTGTCGCGCCTGCCTGAGGGGCACGTTCTCGCTCTGCGAGGACTACGACTACTTCGGGAGTCGCCGCAACGGCGCCTACGCCGAGTACGTGGTTGCCCCGCTTCACAGCATCCTGGCCGTCCCAGACAACGTCGGACCGGTCGCGGCTGCCATGGTCGATCCCGCGGCCATCGCCCTCCATGCGCTAAGACGCACGCGACTCGGCATCGGCTCACGGGTTGCCGTCGTCGGCCTCGGGCCCATCGGCCTGTTCGCAATCCAGTGGGCGCGCCTCGCGGGCGCAAGCGAAGTGGTCGCCGTTGACATCAGCGACGAGAAACTGGCCCTAGCCCTGACTGCCGGTGCCAGCGACGTGGCCCGAGACCTTGATTCAGCGCTCGCACTCGCCGATGGCGGATTCGATGTGGTGTTCGAGGGGGCCGGTGTTCCCGCGGCTGAAAACATCGCTGCTCGTCTCGCCGGTCCACAGTCTGAAGCCGTGTTCGTCGGCATCCCTCATTCCGATGTCAATATTCAGGCCGATGTATTCGCCCACTTCCTGCGCCAGGAAGTAACCCTCCATGGGGCTTGGAATAGCTTCTCCGCTCCGTGGCCGGGGGATGAATGGCGGGAGACTCTGGACATGATGTCCCACGGCCGCCTTCAATGGGAGTTCATGGTGACCCATGACCTCAGCCTGGAGGAACTCCCCGAAATGTTCCGCAAATTCGGCGATCGAAGCGAGCATTCCGCGAAGGTCATCTTCCGTCCCAACGGCAACTAGCGGATGACGTATCTCGTCGGGATCGATCTCGGTACGGAGGGAGTCCGCGTAGGGCTCTTTGACGAGTCCGGGCAGCAGGTCGGTACGGCATCTGAGGCGATACGCACGTCGATTCCTGGGTCTGCCCGCGCCGAGCAGGACCCTGACGAGTGGTGGATTGCCCTTGGCCGAGCGACACGGGCGGTGCTCGCAGGCGTGGACTCGTCAGGCATCGGTGGCCTGTGCGTGTCAACGACATCGTCAACAGTCGTCGCATGCACCCGACTCGGGATTCCGCTGCGCCCCGCGATCATGTGGATGGACACGCGCGCATGGCGCGAGGCGGAGGACAGCAAGGCCATCGAGCACGATGTGATGCGCTTCTCGGGCGGCTCTGATGCCGCCGAATGGCTCGCACCCAAAGCTGCATGGCTGTGTCGCAATGAGCCGGAGGAATATGCGAAAGCGGACTACATAGTCGAGGCCCTCGACTTTCTCAACTTCCGACTCACCGGCGAGTGGTCGTCATCCCTGATGAACGCCACGTGCAAGGCCAACTACGACCCCATTCACAGGTGCTATCACTCACATATCTTCAGCGAACTGGGCGCCGAAGGCCTCGAAGGAAAACTTCCCGACAAGATCATCCGCGTCGGCGATCCCGTTGGCACGCTGACTCCCGCGGCCGCTGACCACCTCGGGATCAACGGGCGGCCGATCGTCGCCCAGGGCGGCATCGACGCCCACATGGCAATGCTCGGTGGAGGGCATCCACACCCGGGCTCCGTATTCATGATCGCTGGGACATCCAACGTTCAACTCGCCCTGACCGAAGAGATCCTCGATATCGACGGAATGTGGGGCCCTTATCCCGATGCCCTCGTCCCTGGGCTCAGCCTGATTGAGGGCGGCCAGATTTCAGCCGGGTCGATCCTGCGATGGATCACACGCGACCTGCTTCAACTTCCGGAAGACGAAGCGGCGAAATTGGCCGCCCTGCCGACGGTCTCGCCAACGGGGCCGTCGTCACTGCTAGTCCTTGACTACTGGATGGGGAATCGCACCCCTTACCGGGACGACCGCCTCCGAGGCAGCGTTCTGGGACTGTCGTTGAACCACTCCCCGGCCGACATCTACCGGGCTGCCGTCGAGTCAATAGCGTTCGGGACCCGCAATGTTCTCGACAGTTTCGAGCAAGCCGGTCTAGCGACAGACCGCGTGATCGTCTCGGGCGGGATTCGCCACAACCCGCTCTGGCTGCAGACGACAGCCGATGTCCTCGGCCGGCCCATCGAGTTCTGTGACGAGAGCAACCTCACGACGCTTGCCGGGGCCATCTCCGCTGCGACGGCCCTCGACCGATACGACTCCCTTGCATCAGCATCTCAATCCATGGGCGCCCAGACTCGGACGGTGACTCCGACACCAGGCACCGCGACAGGTCACGATCACAAGTACGCCCTATACCTGCAGGCCACCACCGCACTCAGCAATACTCTCCATGACCTCGTCAATCTCACGGAGGTGCGATGACACGGCACAGCGACGAGGAGATGATGGCGCGCGTCGCGCACTTCTACTACGAGGAGATGATGACGCAGGAGGCCATTGCCCACCGTCTCCACCTCACTCGTTGGAAAGTAGGTCGACTCCTCAAGGACGCGCGCAGCACAGGCGTGGTCACCATAACGATCAAGCATGGCTTCCTGCGGCTGGCGGAAATCGAATTCGAACTCTGCTCGAAATTCGCCCTCGACGATGCCGTCGTCGTTGCGTCCACCGACGCGACGGAGGTCGTCGCTCTCGCCTCCGTGGGCATGGCCGCAGCCAAGTACCTGACGAGCCTGAGCCCCCAACCCAGCCTGATCGGCACCTCGTGGGGACGCACAATGACGGCCGTGGCACACGCCATTCCGGAGGGCTGGACCACCGGGGTGCATGTCGTCCAACTCAACGGGGCTCTGACCCTAGGCTCCGCCGAAGGTGAACTGCACGACCCTGCCCAACGCATTGCCGTGGCCGGGAACGGGCGCTACACCCTGCTCCCCGTGCCGGCAATCGTGGACCAGGAACCCGTACGCGTCGGCCTGGAGAAAGACTCAACGATCAAGCAGATTCTGACGATCGGACGCAGCGCTCCCGTCGCAATCTTCGGACTCGGCGGCCTCTCCGAGCGCTCCGTGCTCGTCGAATCCGGTTACCTCACTAAGCAGGAAGTGATCCAATTGAAGAAGTCCAACGCAGTTGGTGACGTCCTCGGGAGATTCATCTCCGCCGATGGGGCAATCGTGGATCTGTCACTGAATAACCGCACGTTGGGCATCACCCTCGACGAACTTCGAGAAAAGCCCGTTCGGATAGCCGTCGCGCAGGGCAGCCATAAGACATCTATCGCGCGGGGTGCTCTCACTGCCGGGTTGGTCAGCACCCTCGTCATTGACGAGCAACTGGCACGTGCCCTGGTGGATGTGCCATGAGCGGCAGCCAACTCCTGTCGATGCGGGGCATCAGCAAGCGCTATCTCGGAGTGCAGGCCCTCGACGATGCCTCCCTCGACGTACGCCAAGGCGAGGTCATGTGCCTGCTGGGTGAGAATGGCGCGGGCAAGAGCACACTCATCAAGATCCTCACCGGATCCGTAACCCCTGATTTCGGCGTCATAGAACTCGCCGGTGAAGTCATTGAGGTTCGCAGCCCCCTCGAGGCCGCGCGCCGTGGGATCAGCGTCGTGCATCAGGAGCTCGACCTCGTGCCGGATCAGACCGTCGCACAGAACCTGTACATCGGACGTGAACCAACCCGCTTCGGCATCGTTGACAAGGCACGTCGCCGACAGGAAGCGGCCGATGCCCTCGAGCGCGTTGGTGCGCATTTCAGCCCCAACGCGCGTGTGCGCGATCTCACTGTCGTCCAACGTCAGTTGACGATGATCGCCCGTGCGCTCACTGTCAATGCGCGAGTGCTCGTCATGGATGAGCCATCTGCAACCTTGACCGCCGAGGAGCTGTCGCACGTGTTCACCGTTGTTCGCGAGGTGGCCAGTGGCGGTTGCTCCGTCCTGTATATCTCTCACCGGATGGAGGAAGTCTTCGAAATCGGAAACCGAGCGACGGTGATGCGCGACGGTCGAACCGTCGCTGTCCACGACCTCGCGGCGGTCACGCAAGACGGACTGATCGCCGAGATGCTCGGCGATCAGCGCACGCTTGTCGATCGGCCGCTGCGGGATGGCTCCCACACCATCGCTGGCGGCCTTGACATCAAGTCAGTTGTGATCCCTGGCGTACTCGAGATCAGCGGCATCACGGCCCCTCGAGGTCAGGTGACCGGCTTGATCGGGCTCGGGGGCTCGGGGCGATCAACCCTGCTGTCAGCTCTCTTCGGCGCGATCAAGGCCCAGCGTGACGTGACACTCGACGGACGCGCCTATCACCCGCACAGCCCTAGGTCCGCAATCTCGCAGAAGGTCGGACTGGTTCCGGAGGATCGCAAGTCGCAAGGACTCATGATCAACCGCTCGGTCTGGAACAACCTCATAGAGCCATCCCTCAACCAAAGGCTGACGATGCCCTCCCAGCGGCGTTTCACTACCCCCCGGAGCGTGGTCTCCGCTCTGGGAATCCGGCTGAGCTCACTGACGCAGCGTGTACGAGAACTGTCTGGCGGAAACCAGCAGAAGGTCGTCCTCGGCAAGTGGCTCGTCGATGCCAGCACGGTCCTATTGCTGGACGAACCCACACGAGGACTCGATGTAGGAGCGAAAGCCGATCTCTTCGACGAGGTTCACAAGCTGGCCGATTCGGGGACCTGCGTGCTTCTGGCCAGTAGCGAACTGCCCGAAGTATTCGCCAACTGCGACACGATCCACGTTCTCTATGAAGGAAGCCTCGCTGGATCATTCCATCCGGGCTCGAACACGGTCGATCAGGTTCTGCAGGCGATGCTCGGCGTGAAGGGAGCACAGTGATGACTCAAGTCAGTACCCAAGGGGCGGTGACACCTCCTGTGGGCAGAGGGGAATCACGCGGGTTTCGTGGCAGGACGCGCAGCCTGATCGTCAGGTTCAATCTGCTGCTGATCTTCCTCGCCTTGTGCGCACTTGGCGCGATCCTCTCCCCCAATTTCGCCAACCCGAACAACATCAGTAACCTCCTTCAGCAAAGCAGCCTGGTCGGGATCGCCGCGATCGGAATGACCTTCGTCATCCTGACAGCGAATATCGACCTCTCCGTCGGAAGCGTTGCCGCCCTGGCAGGGATGACAGTTGCGATCTTCATCGCAGGCGGCATGAACATGTGGCTGGCCTTCGCCCTCAGCGTGGCCATCGGCCTCATCGCCGGGTCCGTCATGGGCGGCCTCAGCGCCTACTTCACGCTTCCTAGCTTCATGGTCACCCTCGCTGGGCTCGTCGGAATCCGTGGACTGACGTATCTGCTCTCGGATGGGACACCCGTCACAGGGATTCCCGACCAGTTGGCCTACCTCGGATCAGGACGCATCGGTCCCGTCCCGGTGGTCGGCCTCATCTTCATCGGGGTGACGGTCATCTCTGCGCTGGTCCTCAACTTCACGGTGTTCGGAGAGCATGTCTACTCGACCGGGAGTAACCCCGAGGCTGCGCGTCTCTCGGGCGTCAACGTGAAGAAGATCATCACCATCACCTTCGCGATCTGCGGAGGTCTCGCCGCCCTTTCCGGGGTGCTTCTCACGGCGCGGCTCACGGTCGGGCAGCCGACAGCCAACGAGGGTCTCGAACTTGATGCCATCGCGGCCGTCGTTCTCGGCGGTACTAGTCTGTTCGGTGGATCAGGTGGCGTGTTCGGTACCTTCATCGCGGTCTTCATGCTCGCCGTGATCCGGAATATCTTCAACCTCATGGGCCTGGGCAGCTTCTACCAGATGGTCGTAACCGGCGTCATCCTGATCATCGCCTTGCTGCTCAACCGACTGCTTGAGAATCGAGGCAAGAGGTGACATCCACACCGTCGACCCTTCTAGCCGGGGCGACATCCTCCGACACCGCGCTCCGAGCCTTCCTCACCGGGCTGCCCGGGGTCGATGCCGTTGGCGCCAATGGGCGCGCTGCCGCTCTTGGCACGCGTTCAATCAAGAATGCGTCCAAGAGCTGGGCCATCGATATGGCCATAAGCATGGTCGACCTCACAACGCTTGAGGGCATGGACACACCCGGAAAGGTGCGCGCCCTGTGCGCGAAGGCCATGCGCCCCGATCCGACAGATCCGACCACGCCTAGCGTCGCGGCCGTCTGTGTCTACGGCGACCTTGCGGCCATCGCTCGCGAATCGGTTGGAGATACGGTGCATGTCGCAGCCGTCGCCACCGCCTTCCCCTCAGGCCGAGCCAGCCTTGCCGTCAAGCTCGCCGACGTGAGGGATGCCGTGGCAGCGGGGGCTGACGAAATCGACATGGTCATCGATCGCGGGGCCTTCCTCTGCGGTGAGTTCCGCCGGGTTTTCGACGAGATCGTCGCCGTCAAGGACGCCTGTGGCGATGCGCATCTCAAGGTCATCCTGGAGACCGGTGAACTTCACACCCTGGACAATGTGCGCCGGGCATCGTGGCTTGCCATGCTCGCTGGCGCTGACTTCATCAAGACATCGACCGGCAAAGTGTCACCGGCGGCAACGCCCCCGGTGACCCTGGTGATGCTCGAGGCGGTGCGCGACTTCCACCAGGCCAGCGGGAAGCACATCGGAGTGAAGGCGGCGGGCGGTATTCGCACAAGCAAGGATGCCATCAAGTACCTGGTGCTCGTCAACGAGACGGCCGGAGATGACTGGCTGACGCCGACCCTGTTCCGCTTCGGCGCCTCGGCACTCCTCAATGATCTGCTCCTGCAGCGACAACGCATGAGCACCGGACACTACTCCGGGCCCGACTACGTCACGCTCGACTAACGCGAACCGACAGGAACCCCATGACTTTCGAATACGCCCCCGCGCCCGAGTCGCGCAGCGTCGTCGACATCGCCTCGTCGTACGGACTGTTCATCGACGGCCAGTTCGTCGATGCTACGAGCGGCAAGCTGTTCAGCACCACGAATCCGGCCACAGAGGAGGTGCTGACCGAAGTATCCGAGGCGGGTGCTGATGACGTCGACCGAGCCGTGCGAGCCGCCCGCCGCGCGTACGAGCAGGTGTGGGGGCCGATGTCCGGGCGCGACCGGGCCAAGTACCTGTTCCGGATCGCCCGGCTCATCCAGGAACGATCGCGCGAACTAGCGGTGCTCGAGACCCTCGATAACGGCAAGCCGATCCGCGAGTCGCGGGATGTCGACGTA
>CAJAKT010000547.1 GCA_903940375.1 uncultured bacterium
AGTACGACGCGCACAACGTCTGGTATCAGTGGTTCCCCAATGGCCTTCAGCTCATGTACGGGAAGAGCAACAGGCTCCTCGTCCGGCCCGTACGTGCATTCTCCTAGGCGGCACGCCCTCAGACGCGAATGACGTCCAGCCCGGGGATCCCGTCGTAGTCACGGTCCTGCGTTACGACCGGGACGCCGAGGGCAAGCGCGGTCGCAGCGATCCAGGAGTCATTGACCCCGACACGCTGACCGGACTCGCGCAGTGACGCGCGCAGTCGCGCCCAGGTCTCGGCAATCGACGTGTCGATACCGATCGCGTCGAGCAGCATGGCTCGCGACAGGGTGGCCAGTCGACGGTCGCGCTGCTCGACATCACCTGCGACCAGCACACCCGCGCGCAGTTCACCGACGGTGATGACGGAGATCGCGAGTTCATCCGGGAGGGCCGACACATCCACGGAGCGCCCGCTCTCGCGTGCGATGAAGACGCTGGTGTCAGCGATGCCGCGCGTCACGGCCACGGCAGGTCATCCGTGGTGTCGCCAGCAAGGTCCGCCAGATCGGCGGTGAGCCCGGCATCCGCCTGATTGCCGAGGACGAACTCGATGAAGCGCGAACGCGGCATCCACCTCGCGGTCCGCAGGTGCGGCACCAGATCCGCGACTGGCCGACCGCTCGCCGTGATGGTGATGGTCTCCCCGCCGTCGACCCGGTCAAGCAGCCCACGCACGTTGTTGCGGAGTTCACGGGCGGCGACCTCGGTCATGCCGCGATCGTAGCACTTGTGCGACATAAGCCACTTCCACGCGCAGATCGCGACAGAACCCCTCCGCGAGCGGCCCGATGTGGCTGGGTTGACGGGCGCGAAACCGACCACAGCGGGCCGCTCGGCAGGGAGAGGGTGGGTCGGCGGGGAGACCGTCGGCATCAGGCCCTGGGCCGGGGTGGCAGTCGCCAGCCACCGGCCTCCTCGACGACCAGCCCCTGGGCCCCGAGCACGCCCACGGCCGCCATGACGTCTCCCGCGCCGAGGCCGGCCGATCGGACGAGCGCATCCAGGCCGATGGCGCCGCGAGCCGGCAGGGCATCGAGGACAACTCGTTCCCGGGCCCCCAGCGCATCGCGGGCCGTTCGGTCGCCGGCCCGCGGAGGAAGGCCGCTACCCAGGTCCAGCAGGTCGAGCAGCTCCGAGACGTCCCCGACCAGGATCGCGTCGCCGTCGCTGATCATCCGGTGGCAGCCCGCCGACGCGGCGGACGTCACCGGGCCGGGGACCGCGAGCACGGGCCGGTTCATGGCTGCCGCCGCATGCGCGGTCGATGCGGTACCCGACCGGACGGCTGCCTCGATGACGAGGGTCGCGCGGCCGAGGGCGGCAATGATGCGGTTACGGGACAGGAACCGCTGGCGCCGGACGGACTCGCCGGGCGGCGTCTCGCTGATGACCAGCCCCTGATCGGCGATCTGCGCCAGCAGGGCCGTGTGCGCCCGCGGGTAGGGCACGTCGACGCCGCCGGCAAGCACCGCGACCGTCGTTCCGTCGGCAGCAAGCGCACCTCGGTGTGCTGCGGCATCTATGCCATACGCCGCCCCGGACAGCACGCACCACTGCGCCGACGCCAGGTCGGCCGACCAGGATCGGGCGACCTCCTCGCCGTAGGCCGTGCAGGCTCTGGCACCCACGACCGCTAGGGAGCGCAGGGCCAGGAGCCGCAGGTCGGCCGCCCCGGTGACCCACAGGGCCAGTGGCGTCTGGTCGCCAAGGGCATTGATCTGCGTCGGCCATTCACGGTCGCCACGCGTGATGATGCGGGCCCCGCATCGATCCGCGCGCTCTGCGGCCTCGTGGACATCAAAGCCCGCAAGTCGTGCTGCCAGACCATCGCCGTGGCGAAGGCCCGTGTGCCCGTCAGTGATCCGACGGACGAGCTCAACTGCACCCTGCCTGGCCAGCAGTCGACCGGCTGCAGCATCGCCCGGTTCGACACAGTGCGCGAGCGCGATGAGCGCGTCACGCTCGCTCACGATGTCCACGACGTGCCCGCTCCACGTAGCCCGAGGGCGACCGCGATGTCGTCGAGCCCCGGCCGGTCGCGACCGGCGAGATCGGCGACCGTCCACGCCATGCGCAGGATCCGGTCAGGGCCACGCAGATTCGCCGATCGACGCTCGACGGAGTGCAGCAACTCGGCCCCCTGCGAATCAGGTCGCCACGTGCGGCGCAGCTCCCCCGCCGGGATTGCCGCATTGACCTGCCACGGCTCGCCGGCGAATCGCTTCGCACTCCGCTCCCGCGCAGCCTGCACCCGCGCCCGGACGTGTTCTGTGGCCTCCGCGTCGCCCAGCGCAGCCAGTTCCGCATCACTCGGCCGGGCCAAGGCGATGCGGATATCGACCCGGTCCATCAGCGGCCCGGAGAGTCTCGCCGCATAGCGGCGGACAACCGATGGCGGGCACGAGCACTCGATGCCGCGTCCGGCACGCTGGCCGCAGGGACACGGATTCGCTGCCATCACGAGCTGGAACCTTGCCGGCAACCGCCCGCTCCAGCCACTGCGCGAGAGCGAGATCCAACCCGACTCCAGCGGCTGCCGCAGTCCTTCCAGTGCTGGCCGGGCGAACTCCGGTGCCTCGTCAAGGAACAGCACGCCGTGGTGAGACATGGTGACGGCTCCGGGCGCCACCCGAGAGCCGTGGACCGATCCCAGCAGCGCGGCGGCCGACGCCGAGTGATGCGGTGCCCCCATCGGCGGCTGCCGGTAGTCGGCGTCAGCCCGCGGCATCCCGGCCACCCCGTGCACCGCCGCAACCTCGAGTGCCGCCTCATCATCGAGATCCGGCAGGAGTCCGGGCAGTCGTTCTGCAAGCAGCGTCTTCCCGACACCAGGCGCCCCGATCATCGCGATGTGGTGGCCACCGGCCGCGGCCACCTCCAGGGCAAGCCGACCCTGGGCATGACCGCGTACATCGCGCAGGTCCGGTCGATCCCGGACCGGACCCTCGTTCGCCGGCAGCGCCGGCATCGTCACCGCATCGGGGCATTCACCGGTGAGCACGGCCACCACCTGCGCGAGATGGTCGGCGATGGTCACGCGCACCCCCGGCAGCCGTGACATCTCCACGGCACTGGCCGACGGCACGACGATGCGGTCGATCCCGGCGCGGCGGGCGGCCAGCGCGCCGGCGAGAGCTCCGCGCGTCGGGCGGAGCTGGCCATCGAGTCCGAGCTCGCCGATGAAGATCGTCGACTGCAGGTCGACATTGGGCAACTGGTCGCTGGCCGCCAGCACTCCGATGGCGATGGGTAAGTCCAGACCCGCCCCGTGCTTGCGTACTTCCGCCGGGGACAGGCTGATCGTGATGCGTCGATTGGGCCAGACCTTGCCGATCCCGTCGATGGCGCACCGCGCCCGGGATCGTGATTCCGTCACCGACGTATCCGGCAGTCCGACGACGCCCACACTCGGCAACCCGTCGGAGATGTCGACCTCGACGCGGACCATTGCCCCGCTCACTCCGGAGAGCACGACGCCGTTCACCTTTGCCAGCCCCACGGATGCCTACACCCCGCGCAGGTGCTGGAGCACCGGCTGACCGACGAGCGGCTGCACGATGCCGATCACGTCGAAACGGATCTCAGGCACGTGCAGCTGCTGCTCGTCGAGCCACCGCAGTGCCAGTTCGCGCAGCCGACGGATCTTGCGCGGCCCGACGGCATCGAGCGGAGATCCGTATGCCGTGCTGCGTCGCGTCTTGACCTCGCAGATCACCAACGCTGATCCATCCCGCGCGATGACGTCAAGCTCACCTGTCGGACATCGCCAGTTCCTCGCGAGGATCGTCAGACCCTGACGTCGCAAATGCTCGACCGCGAGGTCCTCGCCGTACCTGCCGAGTGCATCCTTTGCGTGCACCATGCCCACCCCCTGGTGGGACAGTGCCGCAGGACGGTGTCGCCGTCACCGGGCCGGCGCGGACCTGTGGATCGCTGCCGCGCGCGCAACGTCCTGTGGACGAACCAGCCGATCAGCCGGTCTCGGCCTCCAGCTGGGCACGCGCTTCATCGAGTGCGGCCTTGCCTGCATCATCGAGCACCGGGAACTTCGGGTCGATCGACATGAGGGTGTGCGCGAGGATCGCCGACACGCAGATGCGGGCGAACCACTTGCGGTCAGCAGGGACGACGTACCACGGCGCCCACTCGGTGCTCGTGTGCGACAGCATCTGCGAGTACGCCTCCTGGTACTCGTCCCAGTACTGGCGTTCGCGTGCATCCGCTGCGGAGAACTTCCAGTTCTTGTCCGGCTCATCGACCCGCTCGAGGAACCGCTTGCGCTGCTCGTCCTTCGACAGGTTCAAGAAGACCTTGAGGACGATGAATCCGTTATCAACGAGATAGCGCTCCCAGTCGTTGATCTCGCGGTAGCGCCGCTTCCACACGTCCTCACCACGGGCCGACTCGGGCAGGCGCTGGTTGGTCAGGATCGAGGGGTGCACCCGGACGACGAGCACCTCCTCGTAGTACGAGCGGTTGAAGATGCCGATGTCGCCGCGGGCCGGCAGGTTACGGGCACAACGCCACAGGTAGTCATGGTCGAGCTCCTCGGCGGATGGGGCCTTGTAGCTCGTGACGTGCACGCCCTGCGGATTGACGCCACTCATGACGTGCCGGATCGTGCCGTCCTTGCCGGCCGCATCAAGGGCCTGCAGGCACAGCAGCACGGCGTACGTGTCCTGCGCCGCGAGCCGTTCCTGGTACTCGGCAAGGACCTCCACGCCGCGCTGCAGCAGCCCCTCGCCGTCCTCCTTGGTGAGGAAGTCGGCCTTGTATTCCGGATCGAAATCACGGGACAGGACGACGTGACGGCCCGGCTCGACCCGCAGCGGCTCGATGAATGCGGCCAGGGTCTTCATCCGATCATCAGCCATGCCTGCTCCCCTGGTCCGAACCTGCTGCCAACGGTAGTCCGGGGTTCCCGACCGCGCCCGTTCATAAGTCACTGCTGTTGACATAAATATTCACTGATGTTTATGGTGGGCAGATGAAGACACGTGCGCCCGAGACACCCGCGGCTCGAGCCCGTGAGATCGCCCCCGTCCTCAAGGCGCTCTCCGACGTCAATCGACTGACCATCCTGCTGGCGATAGCCGACCGGGAGTCCACGGTCACCGACCTCGTCGACGTCTCGGGCATGTCACAGCCGCTGGTGAGCCACCACCTCAAGACCCTTCGCGAGACCGGGCTCGTCACCTCGACAGCAGTGGGCCGCAGCAACGTCTACTCCCTGTGCTGCGACGCGATCTTCGAACCGATCGCCCTGCTGTCCGACCTCGCCACTCCCTCCTGCGCACCGAAGGATCGCTGATGACCAGCCCCGACGACATCCGCACCGCAGTCCGCGAGCGCTATGCGGCCGCGGCGACGTCGGCATCCTGCTGCGGGCCAACCTCCTGCTGCGGTGTAGCCGATGCGGCAATCGATGCGGTCGACCCGTTCGGCCAGTCGCAGTACGGCGACGACGAGCGCGCACTTCTGCCCGAGGAGGCCCTGATCGCCTCACTCGGATGCGGTAACCCCACGCTGCTCGCCGAGCTGGCACCGGGCGATGTCGTCCTCGACCTCGGATCCGGCGGTGGCATCGATGTGCTCCTGTCCGCTCGACGGGTCGCACCGGGAGGCATGGCATACGGGCTCGACATGACCCCCGAGATGCTCGCGCTGGCAAACGCCAACAAGGCCAAGTCCGGGATCACGAACGTCGAGTTCCTGCTCGGCAGCATCGAGGACATGCCGCTGCCCGACAACACCATCGACGTCATCATCTCGAACTGCGTCGTCAACCTCTCACCCGACAAGGATCAGGTCTTCCGGGAGTCCTTTCGCGTCCTGGCGCCCGGTGGCCGCTTCGCCATCTCCGACATGGTGCTCGCGCGCCCCCTCCCGCCCGAGATCGCGTCGATCATGGCGCTGTGGACCGGATGCATCGCCGGAGCGCTGACGGAGGACCAGGTCATCGCCGGTCTGGGTGCCGCGGGCTTCGTCGACGCCAGCCTCGAACCGACGACGGTCTTCGGTCGCGCCGAGCTCGAGGCACTGGCCGCCGGACTTGATCCGTCCCAGATCCCTGAAGGTGTCGATATCGCCACCGCAATCGACACCCTCGACGGCGTCATCCGCGCCGCGTTCATCCGCGCCACCAAGCCAGCAGCCCCCGCACCCAAGGAGACCCGCATGACCGCCATCCACGTGTACGAGCCCGCCCTGTGCTGCAACACGGGGGTGTGCGGCCCGGATGTCGATCAGGCACTCGTCGACTTCACTGCCGACCTCGGCTTCTTCAGCGAGCAGGGCGTCGACATCGCCCGGCACAACCTGGCGAATGACCCGATGGCATTCGCCAATGACGAGACGGTGCGTACGTTCCTGCAGGTCGCCGGATCCGAGGGCCTGCCGCTGACCACGGTCGACGGGGTCACGGTGATGACGGGCACGTATCCGAGCCGCGAGCAGCTCGCACGCTTCGCCGGCATTGCAGAGTCGTCGATGGCCCCCGCCGGAACGAGCCTTCTGCAGATTGCCGACGAGACCTCGGACGACACCTGTGCGTGCGGACCCACCGGCTGCTGCTGACATGTATTCGTTCCTGTCCGATCCGCCGCGTTTCCTGTTCTTCACCGGCAAGGGCGGCGTCGGCAAGACGTCCATCGCCTGCGCCACTGCGGTGCATCTTGCCGATCAGGGCAAGCGCGTCCTGCTGGTCAGCACCGACCCGGCATCGAATGTCGGGCAGGTCTTCGACTGCGCCATCGGCAATGCGATCACGCCCATCCCGGACGTGCCCGGCCTCTCCGCGATGGAGATCGATCCTGAGGCCGCTGCCGAGGCCTACCGGGAGCGCAT
>CAJAKT010000548.1 GCA_903940375.1 uncultured bacterium
AGCCACGGCCCGGGCACGAGGAGGACGTAGCCCCAGGTGAAGGCGACATTGACGACGGCGACGACGACTGCCGCGATACCCCAGCGGCTCGCTTTCGTGGCGACGATGGCGATGAGTGAGATGGCTATGGCCACCAGGGGGACGAGCAGGGCGATGTCTCGTCGCCACACGTCGGGGTCGCCGACGAAGCTCGCATAGTCCAGCCGGGCATTCCAGGTGACGTAGGTCGACAGCCAGTTGCGTCCGGGGAAGATCACTGCTCCGGCGGCGAGCAGCAGCGCGAAGGTGAGTGCGAATCCGGCGATCCCCGCGGCTGCATCGCGACCGAGGTGCCGCCAGCGATGCTCGGGGTCGTTGACCAACGCGATGACCCGCAGCCCGAGCCACATCGACATGCCGAGCATCAGGGCGTAGGGATTGAGCATGACCAGCCAGCCGGCGACGGCACCGGAGAGTGCGACCGGCAGCCACGGGTGGCGCGGCGAGCTGAGACTCCCCCACGCCCCGAGCGCGAGCAGCAGCAGGATCGCCGCGATGATCGTGCCCGTGAGATAGGTGTTGCCGACGAACGACAGCACCATCGTGTTCAGGCTGGCCAGCCCGGCGACGATCGTGGCCAGCTGCCGGGTGCTGACCATGCGGACCATCGCGTACAGCGACCCGACAATCAGTGCGATGAGCAGGAACCGCCAGAGGGCGAAGCCGAGCCATGGATCCAGGGTCGTGACGAGCAGCCGCACAGGGGCGATGTAGCCCAGTCGCGTCCACGTGTAGGCCGGGTCGATCGACCGGTTGGCGACGTCATCGCCGAAGAGCGCAAGGGATGCGTAGAACTCCGAGTCCGGGGAGTTGAAGCCGACCCATGTGCGGGAGCCGGAGAGGAAGGCGGCTGCGAGGCTGATCGCCAGCACGATGCCAGCGTCGAGGAGGGCTCCACGTGCCCAAGGCCGGGTCGAAGAGTGATCCACGCGGTTCAGGCTACTTGCGCGTGCTCCAGAAGATCCTCGTAGATCTTTGATGCCTTGCCTAGCAGTCGCCTGCTCGTGGGGCTCTGGGAGAGTTCGACGTACCGTCCGGACAAGTTGACACGCGTCGGATCGGGCATGTTGCGCATGTGCAGACCGATGGCAGCCTGATCGTTCGCGCGGTGCACCCGTGTGGCGATGTCTTTTGTGGTGAGGTCTCTTGCGCTGGAAAAGGCAGTGAACCGGAGGAGTGCCGCGGCAGGCGCTGACGAGAACTCATCGAAGTCCACCACGGAGACCCACGGGGAGCGGACCCTACGGCGGATCTCCCGATGCCAGGCGACGTAACTGGCGATCCGAGCCGAGAAGAGTGCTTGTGACGGTGCGTCGTCGTTGTAAAGGCTCCAGGACACGATGGTGCTGAGCGGCTCACGCAGTGTGACCAGAGTCGGAATCGCGGCCTCGGTGTTGATCGGCAATGACAGAGGATCGTGACTGCGCCAGCAGGCACGCTCGTCATCGAGCGCGACGTTGATCGCTTCCTGAAGGAATGTCGTGCCTGTTCGGGGGAAGCCGCAGAGTGCAACCTGAGCCTCAGCGAGGTCCGATCCGCTGGGATTCTCAGTGGAACTCGG
>CAJAKT010000549.1 GCA_903940375.1 uncultured bacterium
GCACGACGGCCACCCCTACTGGGTGCAGGAATCCCTGCACCCGAGTTACTGGGGCCAGCTGGCCAGTCAGGTCTGCGTGAAGCTCGCCTGGAACAACGGGAATGTTCAGGGCGGCAAGTGCGTACGTGGCGACGGTGCCCACGAGGCGGCACCCGGCACGAATCGCACGTACCCGGCCATGACCCTCATCGCAGCGGGATAGCGCCGGGCCGCAATTCGGTGTCGCGGGCAGACGTGGGATGTTGCCTGAGTACCGGCGCGACGGAGTGGGCGCTCCCGCGACTACATTCTCGCCATGGCTCTCGACCGCGCGACGCTTCCTGCGAAGATCGGCGAGTGAACCCGGCCCAGCGGCGGATCACGTTCGCCATCTGCCTGTCAGTCGGACTCACGTTCCTGGTTTCGGCAGGGCTGACATTCCTCATCGAGCCAATGTCCGAGGATCTCCACCTTGGCGACGCATCAGTGGAAGCCATCCTTGCCATTCCCAGCATCGCCTCCCTGATCGTCATATTCATCGCTGGCCAGACCGGTGACCGCCTGGGCCACAGGAGAACTCTCCTCCTCTTCAGCGTGCTCTTCGTCATCGGAAGTGCACTGGTCGCCGTTGCCCAGGAGGGGCTCGCCATCGCTGTGGGTCTCGCCTTGTGCGGTGCCGCGGCCACCGCCATCCAGATCGTCGCCCTGGGCCTTCTGCAGGAGTCCGTACCGGACGGGCCTGCGCACGTCTCGGCATTCACGACTTACGGCATGGTCTACCCCCTGGCGTTCCTCTTCTTCCCCGTGCTGACTGCTGGCCTGCTGGACGTGGCGGCATGGCGCCTGATCCCGATCATCTGGGCGGCGGCCGGTGTCGTCATTGCCGTAGTCGTGTCCCTCCTCGTCACCCGCTCGGATCATCGCCAACCCTTGGGCGAGTGGCTGACCCCGCTCCTCGCCGGTGTCGTGCTGGCTGCCGGCGTGCGCTTCCTCGATTCCATCGGCAGCCAAGGCCCGCTCACCCCGATCACCCTCATCGGCTTCCTCATTCTGGCCATCGCCCTCATTGCATTCGGTCTCCGCTACCGCATGGTCACGGTCTCGAGCTTCTCGTTCACGCCTGTCCGCGGCGTGCTGATGCGCGTGCTTCTGCTTGGAGTGGCGCTCGTCGCCCTCGTGGGCACGCTGACGTATGTCATCCTCGCTCTCGAGTACATGTACGGAATGTCGCCCCTGCATGCCGCCATCGCCGTGATTCCGGCCCAGGCGGGCGCGGTGCTGGGCGCAAAAATCATCGCCGGCCACGCGATCCGCCATTGGGGCATTTCCCGGGCAGGTCGACATGCGACATTGGCGCTAGCGATCTCCATGCTGCCGCTGGTGGCCATGCAGGCCAGCACTCCCGCCTGGTACCTGATTGCCTGCGCGACGCTTTTCAACACCGTGGCACTGGCGGCCGTCACAATCCTGAACACCGACGTCATGTCGCGCGCTCCTCAGGGCCACTCTGGTCCCGTCTCATCCTTCCGTGGTGCAGCGAGCTCCATCGGCACCGGGCTTGGCGTCGTCGTCCTGGGCACGAGTGTCATCACGGCCGTCAACATGAGTGCCGGTTCGACGAATGTCAATGGCGATCAAGTGCAACAGCTCGCTGCGGGCCTGCGCCTGGACGGGATTCTCGGCTTCGCCGTTGCACTGATCGCGTGGCTAGCGCTGCTTCTCGTGAATCGCAGATCTGCACCGGCGATCTGACACTGCATGAGCCGGATCCTCACCACCAGTCTCGCGTCGGTATATCCGTTGTACGTAGCGAAGGTGGAGAAGAAGGGCCGCACCGCCATCGAGCTCGACCAGGTGATCTGCTGGCTGACCGGCTTCGACGAAGCACAGTTGCGACGCCACCTCACCGACGGAACGACGTTCGAGGACTTCTTCGCTGCTGCGACCATGAACCCGAATGCCACGCTGATCACCGGCGTGGTCTGCGGGGTGCGCGTCGAAGAGGTAGCGGATCCGCTGATGCAGCAGATCCGCTACCTCGACAAGCTGGTCGACGAGCTCGCGAAGGGCAAGCCGATGACCACGATCCTGCGCGGCTGACGGCCCTATAAACGCGCGCTCGGGTCAGGAACCCCCGCCCGACACACTCGAACTCGGGACTGCCTCACCGCTGGGTACCGCCTCCGCAGTGGGTGCCACCGATGGCGTGATGCTTGCGCTGGCTTCGGGTGACGCCGACGGGGAAGCCGACGCTGACGGCATCGCCGACTCCGAGGGCGATGCACTCTCCGGGGCCGGCACCGCCAGCACCGGGGAATCCGCCGCCAGCGACGTGGTGTTACTCAGCCAGGCCTCGAGCGTGGCCTGCTTGGCCTCGCAGGTGTAGGAGTTGCTCGGGGTCTCGAAGAGGAATCCGCACGGTGCGACCTGCTGGCCGAGGATGGCCGCCGTCGAGATCCATGGCTTCACCGTCGTCTCGATGCCCGCTTCCAGCGGACCCGATCCGTCCATGGGCCGGATAGTGAAGCCCGGGGTGCCGTTCTCGGCGACTGTCGGGAAGGCCACCGCTGTCAGGTCGAACTTCGTGTTCTCGTACTTGGGCCATGAATTGGGCGAACCGTCCAGGATTCGCCTACCCGAGGTCCACACCACCGGATGGAGCACCGGTGGCAGTGCCCGCGATTGGGCCGGGCTCGTGGGCGAGCCGTAGAGATCGAACAGCAGCCTGTCCTTGATGCCGCGCGCCTCCAGGTACTCGAATACCTGGTTCACGTTCTCCGTGCTCAGCGACTTCCAGTCAGCCGCGGGGTAGTCCGCCATGTGCTCGGCGGGGGGACTCAGGCTGATCAGCGCCTGCGCGTCCGACCACGGCAGGCCATCGGCAGGAGCCGGACCATCGAGGAACCACTGCTGCGCAGGCTGATTGGCGGCACACGTCTTCAGGGAAATCCGCGGGAGCATGCCAATGGTCGCCCACTCCGGGTAGGTCCCTTCCGGGTAGAGCCAGCCAACCGTGTCAAGTCCGCGGACCCAGTTGTTGTTGAAGTTCCAGAAGGTGTCTGCGCGACCGCCGACGGCCATGCACAACTGCGGATTGCTCTTGAGGGCGATTCGGCCGGTCACCGGGTCCGGGACCCACGCGGCCGCCGTCGTACTGCCGAACTGTGCATAGCCGACGACCGACCCGGCCTTCGGGTTCGCCTCGACGATTGGCGTCAGGAACCCGCCATCGGCATCAACGCCCCACGAGGGCGGCGGGACGGTCGCCAGGAGTGCACCCGATGACGGGTCGAAGTTCCAGGTCACGCCGGCCCGCGACAGGGCCATCTCCCGACGCGGCTGACCCTCGCGGGAGGAGTAGTACAGCCACTTGTCCTGCCCCGGGGCCAGTGCGTAACCGGCGTCCGCATTCACGATCGGACCGATCCGCGTGGCCGTATCGACGGTGGGGCTGAAGTTGCGGACCAGGAGTCCTTCGTTCTTGTCGGTCCCGAGCCCAGCGGTGAAGACCCCGCTCTGGCTGGGAACAGCGCGCGGAAGCGCAGCCACCACGGCTGCAGCACCCGGCTGGACCGGCTTCACACCTGTCGATGACGTCTTGCCGCCATTGCGCCAGATCGCCTGCAGATCCGTGGTCAGCCGCTTCTGCATCGCCGGCTTGGCATAGAACGTCGGATTGGCGATCACGCTGTAGGACAGGAGGATCGTGACGAGCTGAGAGCCCTCGATGATCCGCTGCTCCCCCATGTGCGACATCAAGTTGATGGACGACGACGGCAGGTAAGCCGGCACGCTGCCCTTGGCATCGCCCTGCCGCTCGCGCTCCTTGGCGATGATGAGCCGCCAGGCGCTGCCCAGCAGTCCGGCTTGGGTGAGTTCTTCTCCTGAGCCTGCGATTCGCGTGAAGAAGCCACTGAGTGACGCCTGGGGCGTACCCGGCATCAGCTGCTTGGCCTCAAGCTTGAAGCTCTCGAGCTCATACTCGCGATCGTCCAGCGACGCCAGCGGGTTGGTGATGACCGCGAGGGAGGCGCTGGCCTGCTCGATGGCAGTGCCGTACGTCGACTTGTAGGCCGTCTCAGCCGCTGCATACTCGCCAGCAGAGATGTCAACACGCGTCGCCGCGATGCCTGCCGTGACCTCCGCCTTCACCTCAGCCAGCTGCTTGGAGATCTCAGCCAGCTGCTTGAGGATCTCGGTCTGCCCTTCGTCGCCGAAGCAGCCAGCATCGGTTGCGCAGGACAGCAGCCCGTCGAAGATCTCCTTCGACTGCATGATGTTGTCGAGCACCTCGAACGTGTTGGCGGGGAAGCCCTTCTCCGCGGATCCCAGTGCGGTAACCGGCTCCGCCTGACGCGATACCGAAGCCGAGGCAGGCTGTGCCTCAGGCGCCGCCGGCGACGAGCAGCCAGCCAGTACAGCGATCGAAGCCGCGATCGCCGTAACCCGCACCGCCATGCCACGTGACATTGACTTTGTCATTACTTCACCGTCTCCTTGAGAAGTTCCTTCGCCGCTGTCGTGCACATTGCCTGCTCCTTCACCGTCATGGCACCAACCGTCGGCTTGCGCTTGTAGCAACCGACGCTGACCAGCCGACCGTTACCCGCACCGACGAAGGTCAGTCGCGCGCTGTCCCGTTTCGTGCCCTTGTCGTACGAGAGGTGCTGGTACCCGATGCCGCCCTGCAGCCGGGTCGTCTTGCATACGCGCGTAGCCGTGGACTCGCACTTCCGGGCGATGAAGCCCTTGGCCATGCTCGACTCCTCGAGGGCGCTGAAGACGGCGGTGACACCCATCCGCGGCGCTCCCCGGAGCGTGAACTGCGTCACCGCGGAGGGACTCTTGTCGAGTTCGGCGAGCAGCGCTTCATTGCTGATCGACGGGACCCACGCGTCCTCAGCCGTGGCGCTGGCCAGCACGAGCGGGCGCATTCCGGCGGGGAAGCCGTCCGGCAGGAGTCGGTTGATCTTCGCCTGCCCGGGGACAGCGTCGAGAGGGCTCTGCCTGGACACCTTGACGGCAAGCTGCGCCAGGTTCGCGGTGGTGCAGGTCGTCGCTGCCACCTGGGCGCCACCGAGCTGGCATCCGGCGCGAACCATGGAGTCGGTGCCGATCACCACGGCCGACTTGAAGGCAGAGCCGGTGTACACGTTGTCGGTGTCGCTGGCGTTGACGCTCTCGCCCACCAGTACGTCGACGCCGTCGACCGTCATCGGGCTGAGGGTGATGCCGCCCAGGGCGGCGACCGAGGTGGCAACGGACACCATGTCGGAGCCCGCAGCGTATTCCGCGAGCGCAACAGTCATGTATGCAACGTCAGCATCCGCAGCTGTGGCGTCGTACCAGGACTGAGAGATGCCGCGGCGGAACTGAGGAGGCCGGGTGTAACCGGCATCGCGCATGAGATCCACCGAGGAGTACTCGAATCCGCCGCTCGTGACCGTGCGGAAGATCCCCGACGTGCAGGCGGCATCCGAGCAGGTGACGTCGCTGGCGGTCGCCAGCCGGGTGGTCTGCAGCGTGGCGGTCGTGCCCAGGAGGGGGGCATCGAAGTCGAGGACGGTCTCCGCCTGGGCAGGTGCCGCCGCGATGACGGATGCCGCGAGGGCAGCCGCGACCGCTAGGGCAGGGATCGAGGTACGTGACATGCGGGTCCTTTCCGAACTGTGGCGCGAACATATCATAAACGTGACAGTATCGTCATTCTTGACGTTAGCGTCTAGTATGTGTCGTGTTCGTCAGCGGACGGGGAGCATCACCATCACAGGGAGGCGTGCCGTGTCCGTCGAGCCATATCCGCCCGCCTCGTCTGCTGGCCGAAGTCCCAGCCGCAGCGTGGTCAGGACCCGCGCGGCCCTGCTCCACGGAGCGCTCGCGTCCTTGGCCGCTGAGGGCCCCGATGCCAGCATCGACTCGATCACCGAGCGCGCGAACGTCGCCCATGGCACGTTCTACGAGCACTTCGAATCACGTCGCGATCTCCTGACGCAGGCGATGACGCACGCCCTGGCGGACTTCAACGCCCGCATCAACGAACAGCTTCCGGAAGCATGCAGCGCACCCGAAGAACTGGCGCTTCGCATCCGGTACTTCGGCAGGATGCCCGAGCTGCACCCGACCCTGGCCGCCGCCTTCAGCAGTGCGGGCGGGTTCGAGGCGGGCTTCGCCACCGGCTTCCTCGAGCACATCGACACGGTCATCGACCGAGGCGTCGCCAGTGGCGAGTTCCGCGCCTGCGACAGTGCCGCCGCCTTCGCGACGGTGACCGGGAGCGCTGGCTGGCTCGTGGCGGTAAGAACCGCCTATCCGCACAACGGCACGGATCGCGTCGACGCTGTCGCGGCGTTCGTGCTGGCGCTCCTCGGTGTGGATCCCCACGAGGCCCAGGTGATCTGCTCCACCATGCGCCCGCAGATGCCGATGCGCAAGTCCCGCGGAGCTCCCGCACGACTGACCTCCGCCACCGCATCGGACGCCAGCCGTCGCGCACTCGCCCAGCAGGACCGCAGCCGCAAGACGCGCAGCAGCATCGTGCAGGCAGCGCTGACACTTCTCGCCGACGAGGGCACGCACCTCAGCATTGATCGGATCACCA
>CAJAKT010000550.1 GCA_903940375.1 uncultured bacterium
CCGGTGGCCCGCGACTGGGCGATGTCGAGGCCGGTGCCGTGGCTGCCCTTGCCGGCGAGGCGTTCTCCGTGGTCTCGGGGGGACTTATCTGCGTGGGCGCGGCGGTCGGTCTAGCCGCGAAGTTCCCGGGGTTCCTGCGCTACGACGCCCGCCATCCCGTTCCGTGACCGGATGTACGAGCGGGGGCACCGCCTTCGTACGGCACCCCCACCCGCGCTAAACGCCCTTGTACACCGCAGCCGCGTAGATCGAGCGAGTGCCGACGACAGCGCCCGTGGTCGCGTCCGAGACGGTGACCTTGACGATGTATGACGTGTTGGCCGTGATGCCGAACACCGTGAATCGCCCGCTCGCGGGGGCTGCCGGGTTGTCGTAGTAGACCAGCGAGGGATTGGCGCTCAGGTACACCTGGGTGTCGATCGTGATCGCCTGTCCCTTGACGCAGGGCTTGACGCCGTAGTCGACCTGGATGGAAGCGGCGCCGGTGTCCGAGGTGGAGGTATCGCCCTTGTAGGAGAGGCTGGAGACGGGATTGCAGGTTGTCGTCGCCGGGGTGCCGGTGGCTCCGCCGCTTCCGGTCTCCTTGGCCGAGGCCACACCCGTCGCCATGCTGGCGACGATGCCGATGCCGGCCGAGGCAGCGAGTGCGCGTCGGGTCCAGCGGCTGCGGGTGGTCAGGGGCGATGCCGTCATGTGAGCTCTCCTTCGGACCGGCGGCACCCGAGCGGTGCGCCGTCGAAGTGAGTCTGGGGGCCGCGTGGTCGGTCGTGCTATCGGACGATGGTCGCGCCATGGTCCTAAGACCCGATGGGCGCTACCGGACGTCGCGGTCGCGAAGTGCTTCGGCGACCAGGGCATCGACAGTCATGCCGCGTCGCTTGGCCTCCGCTCGCACGCCCTTGCGCAGCGACTTCGGGATCTGCACGCCGAGGTCGACGAGCTTGTCGCGATCAGCCATGCCGACGGAGTCGGCGGTGTTCACGCCCTTGCGGAGGAACGACGGCTCGTCACTGATCTGAGGGGTGCTCGGGTGCAGGTCGGCATCGCCGGCCTTGCGCAGTGCCGGGCGCGGGCTGGGGTTCACGGCAGGTACCTGCGCAGCGACAGGCGCGGCATCCGCGGCTCCGGCCGTGGCGGGGGCAGCAGTGTGTCGAGCAGATCGTCCATCAACTCGGATACCTCGCGGGAGCCGGGCGAGTTCCACGAATGGATCGGGCTCACCGCACGCTGGGACTGCGGGATGCCGGCGCAGTCGGGAATGGGTGGGTCGTAGACAAGGTCGCCATGCTCGGTGGCGAGCCGGTCGGCATTGAGCCGGTGCTCGCGGTCGTCAGGTCGGAAGCGGTTGACGACGACGCACGACGCACGCAGGCCCGGATTCGACGAGGCTGCGATCACGTCGATGGCCTCAAGGGCCTCCGTCGCACCGTGCAGGGCGAAATGCGTGGGCTCGGTCACGACGATGGCCCGGTCGGCCGTGCTCAGGGCATTGCGGGTGAGTTCGCCGAGGGACGGAGGACAGTCGATGAGGACGAGGTCGTAACCCTTCGGCAGGGTGGCGAGCGCTGTGCGCAGGCGGAGGGCCGAATTGCGCCCCTCGGCGACATTGCGGTGCTCGAGTGAGCGTTCGGCCGGGATCACCTGCACGGTGTCGCCCCAGCCGCTCGGAACGACGGCATCGGCGGCCACACCGGGTCGCGCATCGGCCAGCACGTCGCTCGTGCTGAAGGTCGGGTCGGTGATGTCGAGAGCCATCGAGGCGTTCGCCTGGGGATCGAGGTCGATGACGAGGGTCCGCAGGCCACGGTCCCACGCGGCGCTGGCCAGCCCAAGGACGACGGTGGACTTGCCCACGCCGCCCTTCATGGACAGCACGGCGACGGTGGTCATGCCTCCAGTCTGTCAGGTGTGATGGGTGGGGACAGGTAACCCACTCAACGTGCCGAGCGGATCTCGGCGAAGTCCGCCAGTGCGGCGACCCGCTCGACGGCATGGTCGACGATCGGATCCGGATACCCGTGGAGGGATCCGTCGAGCGCGTTCCACGGCTCGTGGACGGATGCTCCGGGCAGGTGTCGC
>CAJAKT010000551.1 GCA_903940375.1 uncultured bacterium
CAGAGGGCTTCATCGAGGTCAAGGACCGCAGGACCGGCGAGCGCGAGGACGTCCCGGTCGACGGGATGGCCGAGCGCATCCGCGCGATCGTGCGAGGCTGACATGGCGGTGAGGGCAGTGCTCTTCGACTGGGGAGGAACCCTCACGCCCTGGCACGACGTCGACCTGTATGCGCAGTGGTACGCCTACTCCGAGGTCTACGACCCGGAGAACGCGTCGTCCCTCGCACATCGGCTGAAGGAGCGCGAGGACGACCGGTGGCGCCTCCAGCGCGAGACCGACGGCGCGCAGAGCACCGGGGCGCTGGATCAGCTCTTCCTCGACGAGGGCATCGACATCAATGGCGCACGGCATCTGCGGGCGCTGGGCAGCTACCTCGACTTCTGGGCACCGCACACGTATGCCGACCCGGACGCCAAGGATGTCCTCGCGGCACTTCAGCACCGGGGCTACAAGATCGGCGTGCTCAGCAACACGATGTGGACCAGTACCCACCATCGCGAGGTGTTCGAGCGCGACGACCTGCACGCGTACATCGATGTCGCCGTCTACTCCAGCGAGATCCCTGTTGCGAAGCCGCACAGCGAGGCTTTCCGGATCACCCTGGAGCGTCTCGATGTCGCCCCGGAGGAGGCCGTCTATGTGGGCGACCGGCTCTGGGAGGACGTCACGGGCGCGGCCCAGATCGGCATGCGCACGATCTGGATCCCGCACTCCGCGATCCCCAGCGACCATGTTCGAGAGGGCACGGCCACCCCGGATGCCACGGCACACCGACTGCTCGACGTGTTCGCGATCGTCGAGTCCTGGCAGTAGGGGTGGACCCGCTCGCCCTGCCGGACCTGCCGACCCTGCTCCTGCTCTGCGCGGCTGCGGCCGCAGCCGGCTGGGTTGATGCCGTTTCCGGCGGCGGTGGCCTGCTGCAGTTGCCGGCCCTGTTCATCGCCCTGCCGACGGCGCCTCCGGTCGAGGTGCTGGCCACCAACAAGGTCTCGAGCATTCTCGGCACGGCCGCAGCGGCGGCGACGTACACCCGCAAGGCGCCGCCCGATATCCGCACGGCGCTGCCGATGGTCGTCGCCGCGGTCGCTGGTGCCGCACTCGGTGCCGCCACGGCCAGCCGGATTCCTGCAGACGTGTTCCGTCCCGTCATCGTCGTGCTGCTCGTGGCCGTGTGGTTCTGGACGCTGCTCAGCCCGCAGATGGGACGGACGCAGGCCCTGCGCTGGCATGGCCGTCGTCGGCACTACGTCGTCGCCACGGTGGCCGGACTGGCGATCGGCTTCTATGACGGGCTCATCGGACCGGGCACGGGCTCGTTCCTGCTCATCGTCCTCGTCGGTGTCCTGGGTTACTCCTTCCTCAACGCCTCGTCCACGGCCAAGGTCGTGAACCTCGGGACGAATCTCGCTGCGGTGATCGTGTTCGGCGTGACGGGCTCGGTCCTCTGGGTGCTCGGACTGCTCATGGGCCTGTGCAATGTCGCGGGTGCTGTGGTGGGTGCCCGCATGGCCATCCGACGCGGCAGCGGCTTCGTCCGGATCGTGTTCCTGGCCGTCGTCGGAGTGCTCATTCTCCGTCTGGGCTGGGACCTACTGGGCTGACGCCGGCCCCGCCGGGAATGCCTGCGGGTCGGCCCCCCAGCCGATCGCGCGCACGGCGTACTCGGCGGCCGTGCGCGCGGCCCAGCGGCGGATATCCGCTCCTGACGCGGCTGCCGCGTCGGCGTAGATCGCGACAAGCGCGTTGTCGACCCCGGCCATCGTGGCACGGGCGACCTTCGCGGTGGCGATGTCGGCGGGCAGGACGTAGCCGGCGGCAGCGGGCGGCGGGTCGTCACCGAGTTCGGTGATCAGGGCGGCGGCACGTGAGCGGTTGGACTGATGAGCGGTGAGCCCTGCCACGGCCCGCTGGCGAGAGCCGGCAGCGACCTGCGCCCCCGCCACGGAATATGCGTAGATCGCGGCATCCTCGCCCGTGACGACAGCGGCCCAGGCCTCGGTGGCGTTCATGTGCGCAGGTCCCGTAGTGCCGGGACGTGCGCGGCCTCGGCTGCGCCGATCAGGGCGAGCAGCCGGGCCGTCTCGGCATCGGGGGAGTCGATGCAGGCACGGATCCGCTCACGCGACGCGACGTGCTCGGCCGAGACAAGAGCGGCCAGGGCGGCGGTGGCGTTCTCGGGTGCCGTCGCCTTCGCGGTCGCGTCGGGCGATCCGCCGAGAGCATCGCGATGCTGGCCATGCTGGTCGCGGAGGGTGGTCAGGACGGTGATGGTCTCCGGTTCGAGGTCGGGGTAGGCGTCGAGCACCGCGTCGTACAGTGCGATCAGCTCAGTCTCATGCTGGGCGCTCGCGTCGGCCGGGGCGAGCGATGCCGATGCGGACGAGCCCGCTGGGCTCGGATCCGGCGAGCTGCTGCACGCCGCGAGCACCCCGACAGGGCCGAGCAGAGCGAGTGCCAGCAGGCCCTGGCGGCGCGTGATCGCGATCGCGGTGGCATCCGGCATGTGCCAAGGATGGCATGCACTCGGTACAGTGCACGGAGTACGGCACGACCCACAACTGGTCCACCACAACAGGAGTCCGACGACATGGCCGCAATGGGCGAGATATTGAAGGCCGGCCTGATGGTGCCGCTCGGAGACCTCGGGGTCGACGTGGAGTCGGTCGACGTGCAGAAGGCGGGTCGTCGTCACATCGTGCGCGTCGTTGTCGAGCGTGACGGTGGCGTCGACCTCGACCTGATCGCCTCGGTGAGCCGGCGGGCATCTGAACTGCTCGACGTGCCGCCCCTGGCGGATGAGTTGCCGGGACCGTTCGTCCTTGAAGTCACGTCCCCCGGAGTCGACCGGCCGCTCACCGAGGCCCGCCACTGGCGCCGTGCGCTCACGCGCCTGGTCGAGGTCACGCTGGCAGACGGCAGCACGGTGGTGGGACGGGTCTCGAGTGTCCCGGACGAGGACAGCGTGGTGCTCGTCAACGAGGCAGGGGATCGCACGATCCCGCGTGCCGATATCCAGCGGGCGGTGGTCCAGGTGGAGTTCAACCGTCCCGATGCGGCCGCACTCGTCATCGAAGAAGACGGGCAGGAGTAGGCGCATGGACATCGACGTCAGCGCACTGAAGGCACTTGTCCGCGAGAAGGACCTGTCCCTCGACCTGGTCGTGGAGACGATCGAGCAGGCCCTGCTCGTCGCCTATCACCGTACGGAGGGGTCCGTGCCGAAGGCGCGGGTCACCCTGGACCGGAAGACCGGGCACGTGACGGTGTGGGCAGCGGAGACGGATGAGGACGGCGTCATCGTGCGCGAGTACGAGGACACGCCCGGCGGGTTCGGGCGCATCGCGGCGACGACCGCGAAGCAGGTGCTGCTGGCGCGGCTGCGGGAGGCCGAGGGCGATGTCACGCTGAGCGAGTTCACCGGCCGCGAGGGCGATCTGATCTCGGGTGTCGTCCAGCAGTCGACCAACCCCCGGATGGTTCGCGTCGACATCGGCAAGGTCGAGGCCAACCTGCCGCCCGAGGAGCAGGCACCGGGGGAGGCCTACCCGCACGGGACGCGCCTCAAGTGCATCGTCACGGGCGTGCGCAAGGGGTTCAAGGGCCCCCAGGTGACCGTCTCGCGCACACATCCGGCCCTCGTCAAGCAGCTGTTCGCCCTCGAGGTCCCCGAGATCGCGGACGGCACCGTCCAGATCACGGCGATCGCGCGTGAGGCCGGACACCGGACCAAGATCGCCGTCAAGTCGACCGTGCCCGGCGTCAATGCCAAGGGCGCCTGCATCGGGCCCCTGGGCCAGCGGGTCCGACAGGTGATGTCCGAATTGAGCGGCGAGAAGATCGACATCGTCGACAGCAGCGAGGACCCGGCCGAGATGATCGCCCATGCGCTCTCGCCGGCCCGCGTCACGAGCGTCGTCATCGTGGATCCGGTGGCCCGGGCCGCACGCGTTACCGTGCCGGACTACCAGCTGTCCCTTGCCATCGGGCGGGAGGGCCAGAACGCCCGCCTGGCGGCCCGTCTGACCGGCTGGCGCATCGATATCCGATCGGATGCTGCCCCGGCGGCCGACGAGGTGGCGCCCGAGGCCCGGCGACACGAGCCCACTGCGGACTGAGCACGGTGACGGGCGGGGTACACTCGGCGACAGGCAGCACATCTGGGCCTCGTCGCATGTGCGTCGGGTGCCGTGAGCGTGCTGCCGCGTCCGACCTGATTCGGGTTGTCGCGATCGCCGGGGCTGCTGTTCCGGATCCCGATCGGCGGCGGCCGGGCCGTGGAGCACACCTGCACCCGACCCAGCAGTGTCTTGACCGCGCGGAGCGGCAGAAGGCACTGCCCCGAGCCCTTCGGGTGCCCGGTCCACTGGACCTGGCAGCCGTACAGGACGCGATCAGCACGACACAGCAGTGACCGGCACGGGCAACCGCCCCTGCCGACGCAGCCGGTGACCGTCACCGGGACGAGCGGATCGGGAGTTCGAGGATGAACACCCCATGAGCACGCGAGCATGAACGTGTATCGCTTGCACTGACGGTCCGGAGCATCCCGCCCGGACCAAGACAGGAGAGTCGTGTCGAAGGTTCGGGTCCATGAGCTCGCGAAGGAGCTCGGGGTTTCCAGCAAGGATGTCCTTGCAAAGCTGCAGGAACTCGGTGAGTTCGTAAAGTCCGCTTCATCCACGGTCGAGGCGCCCGTCGTGCGCAAGCTGCGGGAGGCGATGCCGGCCGCCGCGCCGGCCGACGCCCCTGCGCCTGCCAAGAAGGCGCCCGCCAAGAAGGCTGCGGCTGCTGCCCCCGTTGCGGAGGCCGCACCCGCCGTCGAGGCACCGGTCGTCGAGGCACCGGTCGTTGAAGCGCCCGTCGTGGTGGCACCCGTGGTGGTGCCCGAGCCGCCCGTGGTGGCCGAGCCGGTGGCGCCTGCCGCCGTCGCCACCACCGATGCCGGCGATCTGCCCGCGGCCACCGTCACTGACGATGCGGGCGATGGCACGCCCGCGGCCCCGCGGCCTGCTGGCCCGCGTCCGGGCAACAACCCCTTCGGCACCGGCACCGGCATGGGCCGGCCCGCTGGCCCGCGTCCTGGCAACAACCCCTATGGCACCGGCACCGGCATGGGCCGACCCGCCCCCGCCGTGCCCGGCGCCCCCCGTCCCAATCCCGGCACGATGCCGCCCCGGCCCATGCGGCCGGCCGGTGCACCCGGTCGCCCGGCTGGCCCGGGCGGTCCCGGTCGTGGGCCGGGCGGTCCCGGTGGTCCCGGTGGTGCGCGTCCCGGCTTCGCCGGTCGCGGTCCCGGCGGTCCCGGTGCTGGCGCGGGCTACGCCGGTCGTGGTCCCGGTGGCCCCGGCGGTGCCGGCGCAGGTGCTGGTGCCCCCGGTCGTCCGGGTGGTGCCGGTGCTCCGGGTGGCTTCCCCGGCCGCCCCGGCGGTCCCGGTGGGCGTGGCACGACGGCGGGCGCCTTCGGCCGTCCCGGCGGACGTCCCTCCCGTGGTCGCAAGTCCAAGCGCGCGAAGCGCCAGGAGTTCGACAACATGCAGGCCCCGATCATGGACGGTGTCCGGATCAAGCGTGGTCAGGGCGAGGCCGTCCGGCTGCCGCGCGGTGCCAGCCTGACCGACTTCGCTGAGAAGATCGACGCGATGCCGGCCGACCTGGTCAAGGTGCTGATCGGTCTCGGCGAGATGGTCACCGCCACCCAGTCGATCGACGACGACACGTTGCGACTGCTCGGCACCGAGCTGAACTACGACGTCGAGGTCGTGTCGCCGGAGGACGAGGACCGCGAGCTGCTCGAGTCCTACCATCTGGAGTTCGGCGAGAACGAGGGCGACGAGGACGATCTCGAGATCCGTCCGCCGGTCGTCACCGTCATGGGTCACGTCGACCACGGCAAGACCCGACTCCTGGATGCCATCCGCAAGACCAACGTGGTCGGCGGCGAGGCTGGCGGCATCACCCAGCACATCGGCGCCTACCAGGTGGCGACGGTCACTGCCGATGGCACGGAGCGCAAGATCACCTTCATCGACACGCCCGGTCACGAGGCCTTCACGGCCATGCGTGCACGTGGCGCGCAGGTCACCGACATCTCGATCCTCGTGGTGGCGGCCGACGACGGTGTGAAGCCGCAGACCATCGAGGCGCTGAACCATGCGCAGGCGGCCGGTGTGCCGATCGTCGTGGCCGTCAACAAGGTCGACAAGGAGGGCGCCGATCCGATGAAGGTCCGCGCCCAGTTGACCGAGTACGGCCTGGTTGCCGAGGAGTTCGGCGGCGACACGATGTTCGTCGACGTGTCGGCCAAGCAGGGCTCCGGCATCGAGACGCTGCTCGAGGCGGTGCTGCTCACCGCTGACGCCGCCCTCGATCTGCGGGCCAACCCGAACCAGGCCGCGGAGGGTGTGGCAATCGAAGCGCACCTCGACCGTGGACGCGGTCCGGTGGCCACGGTGCTGGTCCAGCGAGGCACGCTGCGCGCCGGTGACTCGATCGTGGCGGGCGATGCCTTCGGGCGCGTGCGGGCCATGCTCGACGACGAGGGCAACCCGGTGGAGTTCGCACTGCCGTCGATGCCGGTTCAGGTCCTTGGTCTCACATCGGTTCCCGGTGCAGGCGACAGCTTCATGGTCGTAGCCGAGGACCGGGTTGCGCGGCAGATCGCCCAGACACGGCAGGCCCGTGAGCGCAATGCGCTGCTGGCGAAGAACCGTGTCAAGCGCTCGCTGGAGGACTTCCTCGAGTCGCTGGAGAAGGGCGAGGTCGCAGAGCTCACCCTCATCATCAAGGGCGATGTGTCCGGCTCGGTCGAGGCACTCGAGGACGCACTGCTCAAGATCGACATGGGCGACGAAGTCAACCTGCGCGTCATCCACCGTGGCGTCGGCGCGATCAACAAGAACGACGTCACGCTCGCAAGCGCGTCGAAGGCCGTCATCATCGGCTTCAATGTGCGGCCCGAGGGCAAGGTTGCAGAACTGGCGACCGAGGAGGGCGTCGACGTCCGCTTCTACAGCGTCATCTACAACGCGATCGAAGAGGTCGAGGCGGCCCTGCGCGGCATGCTCAAGCCCATCTACGAAGAGGTACAGCTCGGCACCGCTCAGGTGCGCGAGGTGTTCAAGTCGAGCAAGTTCGGCACGATCGCGGGCTGCCTCGTGCAGTCCGGCGAGATCCGCCGCAACAGCAAGGCGCGCCTCATCCGAGATGGTGCGGTGGTTGCCGACAACATCGCCATCGCGGGGCTCCGTCGCTTCAAGGACGACGTCACCGAGGTTCGCGACGGATACGAGTGCGGTATCAACCTGGGCAACTACCAGGACGTGAAGGTCGACGACATGATCGAGACCTTCGAGATGCGGGAGATCCCGCGCAAGCCGTAAGCACCAACCCCCCTGGCCGTTTCTCCCGCAATGCGGGACAAACGGCCAGGATCGGGCCCGGGAGGCCCACTTCTCGCCACTTGTCCCGCACCTGCGGGAGGAACGGAGCCGGGTCATGACGAGCGAGGCACGCCAGCGCAAGATGGCCGACCGCATCAAGGTAATCGTCGCGGAGACCCTGGAGAAGCGGATCAAGGATCCCCGCCTGGGCTTCATCACCGTGACGGATGTCCGCGTCACGCCCGATATCCGCGAGGCCTCGGTCTTCTACACGGTCTACGGCGACGACGAGGCGCGCGCATCGACAGCGGCAGCGCTGGAGTCGGCCAAGGGCGTGCTGCGATCCGAGGTCGGCAAGCAGACCGGGGTCAAGTTCACGCCGAGCCTGGAGTTCTTCCCCGACGCCATCCCGGAGACGGCCGCGCATCTCGAGGAGCTGCTGAAGGTCGCGGCCGAGGCCGATGCGGCCGTGCATGAGCAGGCGGTCGGTGCAACGTACGCGGGTGACGCGGACCCGTACCGTCATCCCGAAGACGCCGAGGCCACGGACGAGGCGTGACCCCGTCCGGCATCCTCGTCGTCGACAAGCCGGCGGGTATGACATCGCATGACGTCGTCAGCCGCGTGCGCCGGATTCTCGGCACCCGCAAGGTCGGCCATGCCGGCACCCTGGATCCGATGGCGACCGGCGTGCTCGTCATCGGCGTCGAGCGCGCGACCCGGCTGCTCGGTCACCTCGCCCTTCGTGACAAGCGGTATCTCGCCACGATTCGGCTCGGAGCGAGCACCGTCACGGATGACATCGAGGGGGATGTGATCCGCACCGCCGACGTGGGTGCCCTTGCCGATGTCGACGACGCAGCCGTTCGCGCCGGGCTGGCCCGACTCACCGGGATGATCGAGCAGCGCCCCAGCTCGGTGAGTGCAGTCAAGATCGACGGGCGACGCTCCTACGATCGAGTCCGCAGCGGCGAGCACGTGGAACTGCCTGCGCGCTCGGTCGAGATTACGCGGATAGACGTCCTGGGGATCCGTCGCGCCGAAACCAGCGTCGACATTGACGTCGATGTGGAATGCAGCACGGGCACGTATGTTCGGGCCATTGCTCGTGACCTCGGTGATGCCCTGTCCACCGGCGGTCACCTGACCAGCCTCCGGCGAACCAGAGTGGGTCCCTTCGGGATCTCGGCCGCTCGAACCCTTGAGCAGTTGGAGTCCGATGGCGCGGCGGCGGTGCTCTCGATGCGCGAGGTAGCCGCATCGTGCTTCCCGACGTGGTCGCTGGCATCGGACGACGCCGTGGCCGTGCGCAACGGGCGCCGCATCCCCTGGGCCGGTCCTGCAGTAGCAGGGGGCCCGGTTGCGCTGCTCGATGCAACGGGGGAGTTCCTTGCCCTGGCCAGCGACGACGATGGCGATGCGCGATACGCCGCCGTGTTCGCCTGACCTAAGGTTGGCAGGCGATGGAGACCGACAGGCGTCACCCAGCGCACGCTGATCCGAAGGGTCGCGTGGCGGTCATCGGCGTGTTCGACGGCGTGCATCGCGGTCATCGGTCGTTGCTCTCCGTGGCGCGCGGCCATGCTGATGCCCAGGCGCTCCCGCTCGTGGCGATCACCTTCGACCCGCACCCGATGGCAGTTGTCGGCCCGCGTGCGGCCCCGACCTCGCTCGCGACGCTGGCCCACCGGATCGAACTGCTCCAGCAGGCCGGCGCGGACGAGGTCGATGTCCTCCACTTCGACGAAGACATGGCGGCCCTGCCCCCCGAGGACTTCGTGCGGCGAGTTCTCGTGGAGCGCCTGCACGTGCGCGAACTCGTCGTGGGCCAGGGCTTCCGATTCGGTCGTCGCGCGTCCGGGACCTTCGAGACGCTGGTTGCAGAGGGGGAGCGGCACGGCTTCAGTGTCGTGCCAGCCCCGCTTGTGGGCGCTGGCGGTGACCGCTGGTCGTCGACAGCGACCCGGGCAATGATCGTCGAGGGCGACGTGGCTGCCGCCGCCGAGGCCCTGGGAAGGCCCTACCGGTTGGAGGGGGTCGTCGTTCACGGCGACCATCGGGGCCGGGAACTCGGCTATCCGACCGCGAACCTCGAGTGGGCGGGGATGCCCACCCTGCCCGCGGACGGGGTCTACGCGGGCAGGCTCGACGTCGCGGGCCACGAGCACCCGGCGGCCATCTCGGTGGGCACCAACCCTCAATTCGGCGGCCGTGAGCGGCGGGTGGAGTCCTACGTGCTGGACCGGGACGATCTGGACCTCTATGGGCAGGAGATCCGCGTTTCCTTCGTGGACCGGATTCGGGGTCAGCAGACCTTCGACGGTGTTGACGGCCTGGTCGCCCGCATGGCGATGGACGTGGCTGAAGTAAGGGATGTGCTGGGAGCCGAGTGACGGCTGGTCCAGGGTGGGTTGTCCGGCTGGTAGTCTGCAGGGGTTAAGACG
>CAJAKT010000552.1 GCA_903940375.1 uncultured bacterium
CGAGGTCACTCCGGTCGCGGTCTCCTCCAGCGGCCTCACCGAGGCGCAGCTCGACGAGTACGCCGCGCAGCTCGCGGCGGAGAGCGCCAAGCTGGATGCCTACCGCGCCAAGCTGCTGAAGGCCGCCAACCGCCTCCAGGCAGCCAGCACGGCGACGACCGCCCCTGCCCAGACCGCGGCCAAGCCGGCTGCGAAGACGACCGCCGCGGCCAAGCCGGTTGCCAAGCCCGTCGCGAAGCCGAAGGCCAAGCCGGCTCCGGCACCCGCGCCGGCGCCCGCTGCCAAGAAGTCGCAGTCCAACACGAAGAGCAGCTGATCTGATGAAGGCGGGCGACGTGCAGTTCCGGGCGATGGGCACGGAGTGCCACGTCGTCGTGCATGCGCCCGCCGACGTACTCGAGGACCTCACTGCCCTGGTGCAGGAGCGCGTCGAGCTGCTCGAGCAGTGCTGGAGCCGGTTCCGCCCCGACAGCGAGCTGAGCCACCTGAATGCCGCGGCCGGACTCGGCCCGCGGATCGTGTCCGCCGATCTTCTGCTTCTCGCGATGCGCATGCACGATGCCTGGCTGTCATCCAACGGTCTGTTCGATCCCACCGTCCTCACCTCGATGACCGCACTGGGCTACGACACGGACTTCGCAACGGTTTCCGCACGGTCCGCGACCTCACTCACCGATATCACGCTCGCGGCCGCTCCCGGCATGAGCGGCGTCGTCATCGATGCAGATGCATCAACGATCTCCCTCCCCTCCGGCGTCGGGCTGGATCCGGGCGCGATCGGCAAGGGCCTGGCTGCCGACGTCATTGCGGACGAGCTGTGGTCCGCCGGCGCGCAGGGCGTGCTCGTCAATCTCGGCGGCGACATCTCGATCGCCGGCAGCGCACCCGACGATGCTCCGTGGAGCATCGGTGTCGAGGACGAACGAGCAGATGCCGGAGCCGACGACCGCGTGCTCCAGGTGCTCGAGTTCCCCTTGGGAACAGACCGGATCGGCATCGCCACCTCAACCACGCTCAAGCGTCGTTGGGCACAGGGCCGGCGTCACCATGTGATCGATCCGCGTACCGGGACGATGAGCACGAGTGATCTGGTGCAGGTGACGATCGTCGCCGGCACCGCCTGGCAGGCTGAGACACTGGCCACCACAGCGCTGCTGATGCCGTCCGCCGACGCCGACGCGTGGCTCAAGCGGCTCGACATCACCGCCATACTTCTGACGACAGACAGTGATCTGCCCGCTGATGAGGAGCACGCACGTGGCTGACATTCCCTGGACGTGGCTCGGCATCCGTGCGTCCGGCATCACGACCTGGGGCCTGCTGACGGCCGTCGTCCTGTGGGGCATCCTGCTGAAGACACAGCTCCTGGGCCTGGTGGCGTCGCCCATGCGCCTGCTCGACCTGCATCGCTGGCTCGGAGCGGTGGCCCTCGGCTTCCTGCTCGTGCACATGGGACTGCTGCTCATCGACCCAGCAGTGCACTTCACGGCCCTGCAGATCCTCATCCCCGGCATGGCCCCGTGGCAGACCATGGCGGTGGCCCTCGGCACGATCGCCTTCTGGCTGCTTATTCCGGTCGCCTTCCTCGGCCGCCTGCGCGCCAAGATGGGCCTGGTCGGCAATCGCTGGTTCAAGCGGGCCCACCTGCTCGCCTACGCCGCCTGGCCGCTCGCCACCGCCCACTACGTGCTGGCCGGTACGGACGCGCTGGCCGAGTGGTCCCTGGCCCTGCTCTTCGCCGGGGGCGCACTGATCGTGATGGCCCTGCTGGCTCGCGGCTTCGTCCCCGCGCCCGGCCCCGTCCGCCCGATCGCCGACAAGAGCGCAGAACCCCTTACCTCGGCTTAACCCCACGCTGGTGCGCTTCTGGGGACCATGTCTCTAGCGTTCATCTCAGAGAACAGCACGCACCGCCCCGATCAAGGAGAACCCCATGCAGCGCTCAAGCATCATCGCAACCGTCGTCGCAGCGGGCGGAGTGCTCATCGCGGGATCCGTGGCCAGCGTCGCCGTGATCAACGCCGCCTCCAGCAGCCAGCCCACCTCCGAGACCGTTGCCATGGTCTCGCCGGAGAGCCCGTCAGCGGAGCCCGTCGTCATCCCCGTGGTCGCCAGTTCGCCCGCCGCGGTCCCGCTGCCCACGGACCTCCCCTCGATCGACGCCTCGGCCCTGCCGCCCATCCCCGAGGTCTCGAACCAGCCGGCCGCCGCACCGCAGGCCAACACGCAGCAGGCCAACACACAGCAGCAGGCACCGGCGACCAGCAAGCCGAAGAGCACCAAGAAGCCCGAGCCCGAGCGGACGGCCAGCAGCGAGCCGGCCACCGATCAGTCGGCCAACTCGATCTCCTCTGACGCGGCCCGCAGCGTGGTCCTGAAGCAGGGCGACGGCGTGTCCGTCGTTGGTGTCTCGGAGGCCGACCGCGGTGGCTACAGCACCTGGGCCGTGAAGATCGCCCGCGCCAACGGCGAGGTCATCACCGGCTACGTCGACCGTGACAGCGGCGTCGTGGTCGACTGGGTCGTGAACGAGAAGGCTCCGGCGGCACCGACGCCCACGGCCAGCAGCTCGTCCCACGGCGACGACGATCACGAGAGCGACGATCACGAGGACGAGGACGAGGACGAGGACGAGGGCGACGATGACTAGCCGCCCGCACCGCCGTGCACCCCTGCGGCGGTCCTCCGCTCCTGAGCGGATCCTGTCCGCCGGTCTCGCCACGGCCACCTGCGTCGGCATCGTCGGCCTCGTCGGCGCACGAACCATCGAAGCCAACACCGCCTCCGCAGAGTCGCAGCAGGCCAGCGCCGACGCAGCCGTGCAGCCCGTGGCCGTCGTCGAGCCCGTCGCCCTCGAGCCCACGACAGCCAGCGGTCTCACCGAGGCCGATCTCGACACGTACGCGGCGCAGTTGGCCGCCGAGAAGGACCGGCTCGACGCCTACCGCGCCAAGCTGATCAAGACCGCGAAGAAGCTGCAGCGGCTGGCCGACCAGCGCAGCCAGCAGGCAGCGGCACCCGCAGCGGCATCGTCGTCTTCGTCCGCGGCATCGCAGAGCAGCAAGCCGGCAGCCAAGCCCGCGAAGAAGCCGGCTGCTCAACCGGCCGCGCAGCCAGCGGCCGAACCGGCTGCTCAGCCGGTGGCGAAGCCGAAGCCGCAGGCCCAGCCCGCGCCCGCACCTGCGCCGGCACCGCAGCAGCAGACGCCGCAGTCCAACACCAAGACCAGCTGACGCCTGCGGCCTGCCGCGCACCGCGCGTGCGAGCATGGCTCCGTGAG
>CAJAKT010000553.1 GCA_903940375.1 uncultured bacterium
GGCGGGGTGCTGAACTTCGATTCGCCGTCGCAGTCCATGAGCGTGATGTGGTTGCTGGCGTTCTCCATCGTGCTACTGGAGTTCCTTGGTGAATCGGCGAGGGACGTGGGACGTCGCAGGACCTGGCTGCTCGTTTGGTTGGGGGTGCTGTCCTTCTGCGTCATGGGGGGCAAGGTGAGCGCGGCACTGCCGGCGCTTGCTGGCGTTGGGCTGGTGGCGATGGTCGGGCTGATCCGACGGCCGGAGTGGCGCGGGCGGGCGCTGATGGCGTTGGCCGTGGTTGTGGTGGCCGCGGGAGTGTCCTTCGTCCTCCTGCTGGCGGGCTCGGCCGGTGGCGGTGGGCTGACCCTGGGGTCACTCGTTGACCGCGCTTCAAGCCAGCAGGGACTCAACCCGCTGAACGATCCGAACAGTGTTGTTTTCGGCACGGCGATCCTGCTGGTCGCGATCGCCGTGCGTTGGGCAGGCCTGGCGTGGCTCGCGGGTTCGCGTGCATCGCGCTGGGAGCCAGCAACGGTCTTCGGCGTCGGGCTGGCCGTGTCCAGCCTGCTGGCTGTCGTCGCCTTCAACAGCTTCAACGAGATCTGGTTCAGCGTGGCAGCGAGTGGGCCGCTTGCCGTTCTGACCGCGGTGGGCGCCGGCGAAGCCAGCCGCTATCTCGCCCACGGCGAACCCCGTCGAGGCAATCGCCAGGTGGTGGGGGCGCTCGTGGCGGCAGTGGTCGTCTACGGGGTCGTGTGGGCCCTGTGGGCCACCGGGGCGTCGGGCGGCAATGTCTGGGTCTCCACCTGGCGCTGGGCCGGTCCGCTCGTCGGTGTGCTGCTCGCTCTGCTGCTCGGCTGGGTGATCGGCCGCGGCGCTCCCCGGGGCAGAAGGATCGCCTCGGTGCTGGCCGCGACGTCCGTGATCTTGGTCTTCGCAACGGCACCCGGCCGCCTGCTCGGCGTGGGCACGGGCCAGGTCGGCATCCAGCAGGCTGGCCTGAAGAACGAGTGGTTCAGTATTGGGAAGGTTCCGTCAGTGCGCGATCGCGACGAAAGAGTCGTTGGTGAGTGGACCTCGGACCAGATGTCAGCAGCGGCGTGGCTTCGCAGCCACGCGGCGCGTGACGATCTGCTCGCCACCAACCTCACCTTCGGGCCGTTCGTTCCCGGGGTCACCGGCCTGCGGACCTATGTGTCGGCGATCCAGTACCAGGCGCCCTACGGCGCCCCTGCTGATGCCGCTGAACTGCTCGCGCGCGAAGGACGGGTCTGGGACTTCATCGAGGGCCCCACAGCTACGACGGTTCAGCCGCTGTGCCGTGCGGGCGTGCGCTGGATCTGGGTTGATCTCGCACAGACAGCCGTTCGTGATTGGCAGCCGTTTGCCGACATCGTGTTCAACACGGCCGACACGACGGTCCTGCAGGTCAATCCGGCAGCATGCCCGTAGCCCGCGATCGCCGTACGACCTGCACGATCAGGATGAGCAGCGCAGGGGCGACGACCAGCAGCATCAGGTCCGAGATGTACTGCGCGGCCCCGACGAACGTCGAGTAGCTGACCAGCATCTGCACGAGCAGAACGACGGCCGCGGTCATGCCGATCGGCGAGGCGATGCGACTGAAGCCCGCGATTGCGGGAATCAGGAAGATCA
>CAJAKT010000554.1 GCA_903940375.1 uncultured bacterium
CTGGCGCTCCTGGGTGGCACGAGTGTGCTGCGCACGCACGAGGTGGCACATGTGCGTTCCGTCGTACAGGCGATGAAACTGTTGTCGACGGATCCGCAGGGCTAGAGCGTCTCGGCCCGACCACTCAGGTCGGAGCGAAGCGCGGCCGCGAACACGCGATGCGAGGCGAGCGCCTCCGCCGGTGTGGCGGTGCCGAAACGCTCACCAAGCTCACCTTCGCGCTCTGCGAGGTAGGACGCCCACATCTGCATGAGTGCGTCAGCGAAGCCGAACTCGAAGATGCCACCCGAGACCATCGGCCAGACGGAGATGTTGCCGGGCTGCACCTCCTCCCACACCTGCTCGCCGTCGCGGCGGGTGAACCGCTGCAATGTCGTGGGAGTGCGGGTGGAGAACCGGACGCCACCGTCCATGCCGAGAGCCTCGAATGACCACGAGTTCATCTGGCCTGGCGCGATGCGTCGCGTCTCCCACAGCATGCTGAACCTGCGATCGGTGGCCGTTGACCCCGATGGCACCCGGCATGCGAGCAGCGCGTTGTCCCAGGTATCGCACGGAACGAGGACTCCGTCGGGCCCTGGCCGCTCGAGGACCACGTTGTCGAGCATCGCGTACACCGTCTCGGGCTGGTAGCCGAGGCGAAGCGGCACGTGCGCCACGTGCATCCCGAGGTCGCCCATGACACCGATCTCGCCGCAGGTCTCCGCGCGCCTCTTCCAGTTGATGCCCTTGCCCCGATCGATGTCGGAGGAGTGGGCGAACTGGGAACGGACGTCGAGAATCTCGCCGAGAGCACCGGAAGCGGCGTAGGAAATAGCCCGTTGCGCTCCGGGGAAGAACGGCATCTCACTCGAGACTCGCACGAACGCGCTGCTCGCGTCCACGGCCTCGACGATGTGCCCCGCGGCAGCGAGGTCAATGCCGAAGGGCTTCTCGCCGAGAAAGTCGATTCCTGCTTCTGCGACAGCAACGTACAGATCTTCGTGCAGGTTGTGCGGTACGGCGAGGTACAGCACATCGATGTCATCGCGCTCGATGAGCTCGCGCCAGTCGTCCGCGAACGTCTCGACGGTGGGAATGCTGCGGAACCAGTCGCGTGCTACCGGGTTGGGATCGGCGACAGCAACGACGCGTGGCGCTGCGGGATGGTCGATGAGCTGCGGCCAGCGTCCGCACACGACTGCCAACTCGCGGCCCATGAGGCCGCCGCCAACGATGCCGATCCGGACGGGCCGTGGCGTCATGACGTGCTGGCGAGGATCGCGCCGGCCGCCGCCGCATCGGCGCCGTCGTGGAGCATGGCCATGAGTGCTCGCGTCATCCCACCGGGATTGTCATGCTGGATGATGTTGCGGCCGTACACGATTCCCGCTGCACCCTGCTCCAGCACTGTCTGAGTACGTCGGAAGAGTTCGTCGTCGGCCACGCGACCGCCACCACGAACGAGGACGGGAATACCGGTCGCTATCTGGATGACCTCGTGGTACTGGTTCGGGTCATCGGATGGGTCGGCCTTGATGACATCGGCACCGAGTTCGACTGCCTGGCGGACGATCGGCAGGATCCGCTCGATGTCGCCATTGACTTCGTAGCCACCGGCCGAACTCTGCTTCATGACGAGAGGCTCCACCATCAGTGGCATGCCGTACTTCTCGCAGTCGACCTTCGCATTGAGCACCGCGCGGATACACGCCTCACGCACTTCGGGTCGGCCCGGCAGGTCGAACAGGTTGACGACGACGCATGCGGCGTCGAGCTTGACGCCAGCGAGCCCCGGGTTCGGGAGGGTCAGATCGAACATGTGCTCCGGCAGTGGGGAGCCGTAGACGTTTGCGACATCGGTGCGCAGGACGAGAGCCGGACGCTCACGGCCACCCTTTCGCTGCAGGAGGCGGGCCTGTCCGACCGTCAACTGGATGGCATCCGGACGAGCCGCGATCAGCGTGTCCACAGCCGAGGCTAGGTCCTCAATACCCTGCAGGAAGGCCCTCTCGCCGAAGAAGCCGTGATCGACGGCGATGTCGAGGCAGCGCCCGGAATTCGGGTTGAACAGGCGGCGGAGTCGGTACTCGACGTCGGACATGGGATTCCTTTCGTGCAGGTGCGGTGCAACCGGCAGGAGACACCAATAGCGTGTGATCGACACTAGCGCGGAGGGCCGGTCATGGCGCACGAGGTACTCGTCGGAGTTGACGTCGGGACGACGTCGGTGAAGGCGCTGTGCGTCACGCCCGAGGGGGAGGTCCTCTCGCTCGCCTCCCGCCCGACTCCCTGGCGGCATTCGGGACCGTTGGCCGATGCCGATCCGGGTGTGCTTGCCGACGTTGTCATCGGCGTCTGCGCTGAGGCAGCAGCCGATCCATCCGTCCTGGCGCGCGGGGCGGTCACGGTCCGCGCCATCGGCGTGACCGGTATCGCCGAAGCCGGCGCCCTGATCGATGCGCGGGGCGAGCCGTGTGCACCTGCGCTGGCCTGGTTCGATCCGCGCGGTGACGCGTCACTCGTGCGGGCAGCCGTGTCTGCCCGTGACTTCCAGCGGGCGACGGGCCGTCGACTGAATTCGAAACCGTCGCTGATGAAGGTGCTGTGGCTGCGCTCGAATGTCCCGTCGGCGTCAGCTGCCGTACGACACCTGTGCATAGCCGAATGGATCGTGCGCGCCATGGGTGGCGAGGAGGTGAGCGAGGCATCCCTCGCCTCGCGTACCGGAATGCTCGACATCAGCCGTCGCGAGCCATGGCCAGTAGCCGTTGAACTGGTCGGAGACCTGCTTGCGCCCCAGCGAATCTGGGCGGGCGATCCGGCGGGCCGCGCAGGTGGCGATCGCGTACCGGAGATCCTGCGCGGTGCCGTGCTCACGGTCGCCGGCCTGGATC
>CAJAKT010000555.1 GCA_903940375.1 uncultured bacterium
AGGTCTGGGTCAGCCATCGAGACACCTACACCGGCAAGAAGGCCAGCGACAACACGGAGGACGGCAACCTCAGCGTATTCACGCAGTCGCGCAACGCGATCCTCGTGACCATGGCTACGGAACAGGGCAACGGCGACTTCAGCTCCGCCCAAAGCCTCGCGTTGGGACAGCTCGCGCAGGACCTCAGCGAGCGCTGGTACGCCACGGCTCCGGTCACCATCACCCCTGCCGCGAACGCAACGACCGTGAACCTGGTCGTCGGCCAGCAGGCACGCTTCTCCGGTCTGCCACTGCAGAACGGTCAGGACCTGAACGTCACGGCCGATCCGAAGGGGGTCGTCGCCATCACGCGCACCGCCGCCGGCACGCCCGTGATCACGGCGACGTCGCCCGGCTCAACGAAGGTCACCGTCTCTTACGACGAGGGCGCGACGGCTGTGCTGACGCTGACGATCAACGTGTCGGCTGCGTAGCGCGGCTCGGGCCCCACACGTCGTCAGCGACAGCCAGGGTGGCATGGAGGTCGCTCACACCGACACCAGGTTCGCCTCGTTGAGCATCACGCCTCTGGCCTTGAAGTAAGCCGGCGTCCGCTGGTAGACGTACGCCTGCATCGTGCTGCCGGGCGGCAGGCCGATCCACGTGATGCGGGGCGAGTAGCGCTGGGGTTCCCGGGTCCAGTTCGGGCTCCGCTCCATGTGCGCCAGCCGGCACAGGTGCACCGCGAGCCCCGCGAAGGCCGCGTCCCACACGAGATCGCCCGTCAGCCCTGGCTCATGCAGGAAGTCGGCGCGGGCGTCATCACTGGGCAGCCGTTCGAAGTCCTCGACGGCTTGGGCAAGGAGGCGGACGAGGTCCGAATCCGGCCAGCCCGCTGCCAGACCGCGAGCGACGGCACCGGCGGTGTCATCCAGGCTGGGCATGGGCCCATGGTCCCACGCGGGACCGGATGGACGGGGCAGGTCGTCACGTCGCACCCGGCGGGGCGGCCCCCCGGCCGTCCCCCTCGGCTACGATCAGGATGTTCGCGTGCAGGGACACGTGTTCTCTTGGAGCACGGGGGTTTCATGGACGGCCACCAACGTTTTCAGGCAGTGACAGCACCGACGAGCCAGTCGCCTCGGTCTGCGTCGCTTGCCCCTTACCGAGTTCTCTCGGTGATTCTCTTCGCCAGTTCAGTGACCGCCATCCTGTTCGCCGCCTTCCCGGTGGCTGGCGAATGGCTCAGAAACGCCGACATCGCTGCTGCTATCGGCCTCGCCGGGCTGGGCGTCATCGCCTTGGTGATCGCCCCGCGGATCCCCGACGGGTGGGGACTGGACGGCCTCCTGACGATAGTCATCGTGGTCGGTGGTGTCGGCCTCACCCAGGTTCCGTCAGGTGAGTCACAGGTCGTCATCGGCCTGGGACTGTCGTTCTTCGCCGTGTTCGCGGCCTACTTCCGGCCTCGCTCGAGGTACCTCGGTCTCCTGGCCCTCTCGCTCGTCGCCTTCGCCGTCGGTGCGACGGTGAACCCGCTGCTCAGCAGCCCCGTCGTTGCCGTTGCCATTCTTGCCGCGATCGCCGGGATGTCCTTCATGGTGTATCTGCAGGCATCCCGGATGCGTGAGCTGGTCCTGCACGACCCGCTCACGGGAATCCTGAACAGGCGCGGGCTGGAGTTCCACGCCCCGCAACTCGCTTCCGCAGCCGCGCGCTCCGGCACCACCGTCACGGTCGGTCTGGTCGACCTCGATGACTTCAAGGGGTTCAACGACGCCTACGGCCACGCCGCTGGCGACGACCTGCTCGTGGCTGTGGCCGAGGACTGGCGCGGCCAACTGCGGGCCTCGGATCTGGTCGTGCGCTATGGCGGCGACGAGTTCGCAATGGTCATGGTCGGCATAGGGGTGGCCGATGCCGAGCAGCTGGCCAACCGCGTCGCTGCGAGCCGACCTGGGTTGTGGTCGGCCGGGTTCAGCGAGTGGTCCGCCGACGAAGACGTCTACGAAGCACTGGCCCGGGCAGACGCCGCCATGTTCAGGGCCAAACCGAAGAAGTAAGCGCCTAGAGTCGGTGCGTGACTTCTCTCCCGGATCGCGCCCAGGTCGTCATCATCGGCGGAGGGATCATCGGTGCCAGCGTCGCCTACCACCTGACCCACCTCGGGATGACCGACGTCGTGCTGCTCGAGCAGGGTCAGCTGTCGTCCGGGACGACGTGGCATGCGGCGGGTCTCGTCGGCCAGCTGCGGGCGACCGAGAGCGGCACGCGCCTGGTCCAGTACTCCGCGCAGCTGTATCAGTCACTCGAGGCGGAGACGGGCCTGGGCACCGGCTACAAGGAGTGCGGCGGCGTCACGGTGGCGCGGACGCCTGAGCGCATGGTGCAGCTGCTGCGCACCGCGGCGGCCGCCGAGGCGTTCGACCTCGCGTGCGAGATCCTGACCCCCGCGCAGGCGCTCGACCGCTACCCGATCCTGGAGACATCCGACCTGCAGGGCGCGATCTGGCTGCCCTTCGACGGCACCGCCAACCCCACCGATGTCACCCAGTCTCTGGCGAAGGGGGCGCGTCTTCTCGGCGCGCGTGTCTTCGAGCGCACGCGGGTCATCGGCATCACCATGGCCGACGGAGCCGTCACCGGCGTGCAGACCGACCAGGGCGACATCGAGGCGGAGATCGTCGTC
>CAJAKT010000556.1 GCA_903940375.1 uncultured bacterium
GGACCGTGTACTTCGCGGCGGGCTCGAGCTGGCTCAGCCCCACCGCGAAGGCGACGCTCGCCAAGACGGTCGCGTCCGTGCCGAAGGGCGCGACGTCGGTGAGTGTTGTGTGTACCGGATACGTCCAGGGCACCAGCGATACGAGCAACGACTTCACCCTGTCGACGGCACGTGCGACCAAGGCTGCCGCTCAGATGAAGGCTGACAAGCTCGTGGGCAAGTACTACGTCACCGGTCGCGGTGTTGCGAAGGAGTCCGGTGCACTCGGGCGCAAGGTCATCGTGACGGTGACGTACCGCTAACCCGCCACTGGCTCAGGTCGCCGCGGGGTTGACGGGCCGGACCTGCCGGGTGAGACTCCCGGCATGTCCGGGAAGCCGCGGGATGTCGACGAGTACCTGCAGTCCCTGCCGGCTGATGTCCGCCCGCTGCTCGCTCAGGTCCGCGAGGTGATCGGCGCTGCCGTTCCTGGTGGCGTCGAGAAGATCAGCTACGGCATGCCGATGCTCACTCTCGACGGCCGCAACCTCGTGTCGTTCGCCGCATGGAAGAACCACATCGGGGTGTATCCGATCCCGGCGGGTGACGATTCGTTCCAGGCGGAGATCGCCCGTTACCGCGATGCCAAGGCGACAGCGCGGTTCCCGCTGGGCGAGCCCATTCCGTACGACCTGATCGCTCGGATCGCGACCCTGCTGGCGGCCGAACGCGGCCCTGCCTAGCGGCGGTGTCTACGCCCGTGGGCTGCTCTTGCGTGCGTACATGTCGGCATCGGCACGAGGAAGCAGCGTGTCTGCGGTGTCACCATCCTGCGCAACGGCGATTCCGATACTCGCCCCGATGACGATGTCGTTACCGAGCACCGACATGGGCGGAGCAAGGGCCGCGTGAATCCGGTCCACGAGGGTTCGCGCAGTCTCGTGACTGCTGAGGCCGCGCGCCACGATCAGGAACTCGTCGCCTCCATACCGGCCCACGACATCACGCGGTCGCACGGCATCGAGGAGTCGTGTCGCAACCTGCTGCAGCACCTGGTCGCCGGCGGCGTGGCCAAGGCTGTCGTTGACCGCTTTGAAGCCGTTGAGGTCGATGAACAGGGTGCTCAGTGATTCGGACCCGTCCTTCAGGCCGGCCAGGCCGTCCTCGAGGATCTCCGTCACGGTGTTGCGATTGAGCAGGCCGGTGAGCCCGTCGGTCCGGGCCTGCCGGTTCAGTCGCTCCTCGGCCTCACGTCGCTCGGTGATGTCCTCGGCCACGAGGATGGCGCCGAGGTCGCGTCGGCCGCCAGTGGGGGCAGCCATCGCCACGCTGGTCAGGCGCACGAGCAGGGTTCGGTCGCCGCCACGGCGGATGAGCCGGACATCTCTATGGGTCGGCCCGGTCTGGTCGGAGCTATCGATCAGTTGGCGGGCAGCGCCGGCGTCTTCCGGGTGGACGTAGCGCATCAGGTCGGTGTCAATGGCATGGTCCAGATCGAGACCGAGCAGCTCGCACCACGCGCCGTTGGCGTCGTTGACCATTAGGCGCAGGGTGCCGGTGGTACCCGCGTATCCATCAGTTGAGGCAGTCAGGATGATCCGCGCGGTGGCGACGGGGGAGTAGGTGAACAGGCTCTTCGTGAGCGCCTCGGATTCGGCTCGTCGGGCGAGTTCCTGACGGACGGCAAGAGCGGCTGCGAGCAGGGTGAGCGCGACAATAGCGATGATCGCCTGCCGGGTGTGCCACGTCTCTGGCTCGGCATCTGACAGGGTGGCAAAGCCGGCGGTGACCGCGGGGATCTGGATCAGGCCAAGGCCGACGGTGCCGTACAGGAGGCCGACGGTGAGAAGCAGGATGCCCAGCGCGTAGCGAGCGATGAAGACGAGGAAGGGTGTCTCTCCCATGAGTGCGTCGGTGGTCGCCGCCACCGCGGCCAGGATCGTGAGGATCAGCAGCCCGACGTAGCCGAGCATCCACGGCCGGAGCCGTCGGGGCCACCTGATGATGGTCGCCATCGGCACGACGAGCACGACGGCGACGAGGTCGGCCGGGAACCACGTGCTGAACGTGGTGAGGGGATCGATGCCCACCGTGAGCCAGTTGACGGCTGCGCCGAGGCCCGCGCCGATGCCGCAGCCGATGACACCCGCGATGGCGAGGGATGCCACATCCCTCGGCCGATCGAAGCGCTCAGCCGACAGGCGCAGGAGCAGCCAGGCGATGATGACCGCCTCGACCGCATTCGCCGTGCCGGCAAGCAGGACGGGGCCGAGCGCGGCATGGGTCA
>CAJAKT010000557.1 GCA_903940375.1 uncultured bacterium
GCACTCGCGAGCAGGGCCTCGAGCTGCGTGCGCATGCGCTCGTCGGGATCGTCGGCGAGCCAGGCTCGCGCGGAGGCGTGGACGTCCATCGTCGGTCCTCCTCAGACCTTCCGGATCACCTGGGCGAGCAGCTCACCCATGCGGGTCGCAGCAGCCTGGCCGGCCGCCAGGACCTCCTCGTGGTTCAGCGGCGCACCGGTCATGCCGGCTGCCAGATTCGTGACGAGGGAGAGGCCGAGCACCTCCATGGCCAGGGACCGGGCGACGATCGCCTCCAGGGCCGTGCTCATCCCGACGAGCGATCCGCCGATCGCGCGAACCATGCCGATCTCGGCCGGGGTCTCGTACATCGGACCGGGGAACTGGGCGTACACGCCCTCCGGAAGCGTGGGCTCGATCTCGCGGCACAGTGCGCGGAGCCGTCGGGAGTAGAGGTCGGTCAGGTCGACGAAGTGAGCACCATGCAGTGGCGAGGTGCCTGTCAGGTTGATGTGATCGCTGATGAGGACGGGGGTGCCGGGCCGCCAGGAGGCATCGAGGCCGCCACAGCCGTTCGTCAGGACGACAGCGCGACAGCCGGCTGCTGCGGCAGTTCGCACGGCATGTGTGACCGCGTCGACGCCACGCTCCTCGTAGAGGTGGGTGCGGCCGAGGAAGACGAGGACGCGAGTGCCGTCAGCATCGACGCTGCGGACGCGCCCCGCATGGCCCTCGACCGCGGGGGGTGAGAAGTGCGGCAGGTCGGTGACGGCGAAGTCGGCCGTTGCCTGGCCGAGGAGGTCAGCGGCGGGCACCCACCCGGAACCCAGAACGACGGCAACGTCATGCCGCTCAGATCCGGTCAGGAGGGCCAGCGTTGCCGCCGCTTCCTGGGCGCGCTCGGTTGCCAGCACAGTGCTCGGGTGTGTTGTCACACCCCGAACATAACGGTTCGCCGTCGGGTGTGGTCGGGCGATCGCCGGAAGAAGGGTCGGGGTCTACTCGGCAGCGATATGCAGGCGCCGGGCCGCTTCGCCGATCGAGCCGGACAGGCTCGGGTAGACGGTGAACGTGGCTGCCAGCTGATCGACGGTCAGGCGCTGCTCGACGGCGATGGTGAGGGGGTGGATGAGCTCGCTGGCGTGCTGGCTCACGATGACGGCGCCTGCGACGATGCGTGACCCACGGCGGCAGAAGAGCTTCACGAAGCCGTCGTGCTGGTCGTCCATCTTCGCGCGTGCGTTGGGAGCCAGCGGGACCATGACGACATCGCCGCGGAAGCGGCCCGCGTCGAGGTCGGCCTGCGTCAGGCCGACGGTGGCGATCTCGGGGTGGGTGAAGACCGTGCTCGACACGTGGTTCAGCTCGAGTGGTGTCACGGCGTCGCCGAGAGCGTGCCACATGGCGATCCGCCCCTGCATGGCGGCAACGGAGGCAAGCATGAGAACGCCGGTGCAGTCACCTGCGGCGTAGACCCCGCGACGGGACGTGCGCGAGACGCGGTCGACGGTGATGTAGCCGCCCGCGTCAGTTTCGATGCCAGCAGCTCCGAGATTCAGGGTGTCGGTATTGGGGAGTGACCCGACAGCCATGAGGACATGGGACCCGGTGACAACCGCCCCGGTCTCAAGTGTCACCTCGACTCCGTTGTCGGTCCGGCGGGCGGACACCGCTCGTGAACGGCTCATGACCTGGAGCCCGCGTCGGCCGTAGACCTCCTCGAGGACGCTTGCGGCGTCGGGATCCTCGCTCGGCAGGACATGGTCGCGCGACGAGATGAGCGTGACGGAACTGCCGAGTGCGTGGTACGCCCCGGCAAACTCGGCACCCGTGACGCCGGAGCCGACGACGATCAGGGCCTCAGGCACCTCGGGTAGGTCGTACACCTGCTCCCACGTCAGGATGCGCTCGCCGTCGGGCATCGCGTCCGGCAGCACGCGGGGACGTGCCCCGGTGGCGACGAGCACGGCATCGGCGGGGAGGACCTCGGTGCTGCCGTCGGCATGAGTCGCGATGATCTGCCCCGACTCGTCGAACCGTCCGGTGCCCGCGATGATGCGCACGCCGTCGCGCACGAGGCGGGCGGAGATGTCGGCGCTCTGCGCGAGTGCCAGTGCCTTGATGCGCTGGTTGACCGCGGCGAGATCGACTCCGACGAGTGACGGGTCAGGGGTCAGACCGTGAATGAGCACGCCGAGGGAGGCACTGCTGGTCGCGGCGGTGATCACATTGGCCGTCGCGATGAGGGCCTTGCTGGGCACGCAGTCGGTCAGGACGGCCGAGCCGCCTGGTCCGTCACGGTCGACGAGGGTGACATCGGCCCCCAACTGCCGCGCCACGAGGGCCGCCTCGTATCCGCCTGGTCCGCCGCCAACGATCACCACACTGGTCACGCGCGGCATTCTTCCGTACGGGGCTTGCTGTCCATACGCTGGTGCCGTGACCCTCTACGCCGCCTATGGATCGAACCTGGATCCCCGCCGCATGGCGGCCAAGGCCCCAGCATCCCCGGTGTACGCAACTGGCTGGCTACGCGGCTGGCGGCTGACGTTCGCCGGCGACGACCTCGGCTGGGGAGGTGCCATGGCAACCGTGGTCGAGGACCTCGACAGTTCCGTCTTCGTCATGCTCTACGACGTCCCCGAGTTCGACGAGCAGTCCCTTGACGTCTGGGAGGGCATCGATCTGGGGATGTGGCGCAAGATCCGCGTCCGCGTGCACACCCTCGACGGGGAGCCGTTGGCTTGGCTGTACGTGCTCGATGCCTATGAGGGCGGGCTGCCGGCTGCGGAGCAGATCGAGGTCATCGCCTCGGCCGCGGAAGCCGCTGGTGCGCCACGCGATTACGTCACGTCCCTTCGTGCGCACCCGTGCGAGCCCCCGGCCAGCTGACCCGAACCCCTGGGATTGATGCTCGGGACCCGTCGTGCAGCGGGCCGCCACTGGCCTCGGGCGTCGTTGGCCGACCGTTCCCGCGGGTACGCGATGGATAGGGAATGGCCACCGCAGAGCCGGGCTCACCTAGTCGCCACCACCGAAGTCCCCACCGCCGAAACCACCGTCACCAAAGCCGCCGCCGTCGAATCCACCCCAGCCGCCTGACTGATCACCGCCGCCGAAGCCGGCACTGTCCAGGCCGGATGCGGCCGTGACTCCTGGGACATGCCACATGCTGCTCAGCATCGTCCCCATCACGACGGCGGTCATGACCCCGGAGAACGGCGAGTAGTAGCCCTGGGCGTAGGCCCCGTATTCGGGACCCGCCTGGTAGTAGGGCACCTGACCACCGGCAGAGGCCACTTGCAGGCCCTGCGGCTGGCCGCCCGAGTCGACGGTGCTTCGGCACGCCGCGCACATGGGCACATCGCGCTGGGCGAGGCCGGGTGGTGACCAGAGGACGTCCGCGACGCTCGGCCCGTGCCGCGGGTCGACGAAGCACGGGGGTCGGCGCTCTGGCAGGGGCCGTTGGTCCAGGTGTGCCTCGACGCACGCAAGTGCATAGCGGCCGTCCTCGAGCGCGGTCGTCACATTGGCTGCGTCGGCCGGACTGCGCATGTGGGTGACGGATGACTTGGCCCGGTCGTAGCTGTCGAGGGCGCGCTGCATGTCGGCCCGTGTGTCATCGTCGAAGGCAGGATCGTCGAGGTTGAACGAACCCAGGCGCTCGCCATAAGCGGTGATGTCCTCGTCGACAGTCGCGCGGACTGCCGTCAGCTGCGCCAGTTGCCTCTTTCGGCTCCGGCGCACGACAACGACAACGACGACCGCGCCGCCGATGAGCAGGACGAGCAGGAAGATCAGCGGTCCCGACCCACTGTCGGACGTGGCGGAGGAGCTCCCTGCGGAATTGCCTGCGGTGGGATCACCGACGAGGGTCACGAACTGCGACAGCACCGCGTAGACGCCGCCGTCGCGAGCATCCTGGAAGGCCTGAGTGCCGAGGTCGGCGGCCAGACCGCTGTTCGTGGTGGCACCGGTGCGGAACTGGCTGCCCACCACCGTCGCGTAGACGCCCCGCAGGCCGACCTGAGACTGCAGGGCGATGAGCGTCTCGTCGACAGTCGCGCCGCCTGCGGCCGACTCCGGCAGCACCGCGATGAACACCGGCACACCGCTGTCGCGGATCTGCGCGGTCAGTTGATCGACCTCAGCCGAGGAGAGCGGATTCTCCGCCGCCGGATCGCTGAAGACGGGGTCGCCGCCGCGCAGAGTCGCTGCCGCCAGCGAGACATCCGGGGCGGCGTGCGATGGGGGTGCTATCGCCAGGGCGACGGCCAGAGCGGTGAAGACCACGGAAAGGAGAATCACGAAGCGGCGCATGCGTCCACGGTACGTCATGCCACAGCCTGCGCCAGCGGGCTGAGTCGCCTATGAGGTCAGCCAGGCGATGGCGGACTCGCGATCGGGGAAGGTGCGGATGTTCAGCCCGCGGTTGACGCCAGCCGTCTCCCAGAAGCCCACGGACGCGGCCGCTATCGGGTCTGTCGGACGCACGAGCGCCTCGCGGAATCGCTCCGACACACCTATGTCCGTGAGGAACCGGACCAGTTCGAACAGGTCCGTGAC
>CAJAKT010000558.1 GCA_903940375.1 uncultured bacterium
GATTGGCGAGACGATCACCCCGTCCACCGAGCGCAGCCGACTGCTCGAACTGTGCGAGCGCGACGGCATCGACGTGGCGCCGACGGCGGTGAACGGCAAGCTCGTCGAGGAGCTCTTCGAGCACCACGTCATCGCCGGCTTCACCGGTCCGACCTTCGTCATGGACTACCCCGTCGACACGTCGCCGCTCGTGCGCGGGCATCGGACCAAGCCCGGTGTCGTCGAGAAGTGGGATCTCTACGTCAACGGGGCGGAGACGGGCACCGGGTACTCCGAGCTCATCGACCCCGTCATCCAGCGTGAGCGGCTGATCGAGCAGGCCGGCCTTGCCGACCGTGGCGACGCCGAGGCGATGCACCTCGACGAGGACTTCCTGCGGGCGATGGAGCACGGCATGCCGCCGATGGGCGGTGTCGGCGTGGGCATCGATCGCGTGCTGATGCTGCTGACAGGCCAGGGCATTCGGGAGACGATCCTGTTCCCGCTCGTGAAGCCGGAGCATCGGCAGTGAGCGCGGCCGTTGACCGCGTGATCATCCGGCCAGCGCGCACGGCCGACGTGCGGGCGATCCGTGACCTCGTCGACATCTACTCACCCGACGGCAGGCTGCTGTCGAAGGCCACGGTCACGCTGTTCGAGGCGGTGCCGGAGTTCCTCGTCGCCGAGCTCGACGGTCAGGTGATCGGCTGCGGTGCGCTGCACGTCATGTGGGAGGACCTTGCCGAGGTGCGCACCGTTGCGGTCGATCAGGACCACATCGGCCAGGGCTTCGGCTCCGTGCTGCTCGCTGCGTTGATGGATCGTGCCCGTGAGGTCGGCGTCAAGCGAGTGTTCTGCCTGACCTTCCAGGTTGAGTTCTTCGGCCGCCATGGCTTCGTCGAGATCGACGACACCCCGATCGACCACGACGTCTACGAAGCCCTGCTGCAGTCCTATGACGAAGGCGTCGCGGAGTTCCTCGGCCTCGAGCGTGTGAAGCCCAACACCCTGGGCAACCATCGGATGCTGGCCGTCCTGTGAGACGAGCGATCGCACTCGTCGCTGCGACGGGTGTTGCCCTGCTGGCATTCGCTGGTCCGGCCGCTGCGCACCCGCCCGCCGCCAATGACAAGCCGCTCGCCGGCAAGCTGATCCTCGTCGACCCCGGCCATCAGCTCGGCAACTCCAATCCGCGCTTCGCAAAGCAGATGGCGCAGACGTTCTTCAACGGTGCGATCACCAAGGGCTGCAACACCACTGGCACGGCCACGAACGCCGGCTATCCCGAGTCGACATTCACGTGGAAAGTGGGCACGCGACTCAAGGCGCTGCTGGAGAAGGCCGGTGCGCGTGTCGAGATGACGCGGTCGGACAACTCCCGCGACAGCTGGGGTCCGTGCGTGTGGGATCGCGCCAAGATGGCGAACCGGATCGGCGCCGACGCGATGGTCAGCATTCACGCCGATGGCGCAACATCGGGCAGCAAGGGCTTCTTCGCGATCACGCCTTCCCTCATCAAGGGCTGGACTGATGACGTGGTGAAGAAGGACCGGCGGCTGGCGACGTCGATGATCGCGGGCATGAAGGCCGCAGGAGCGCCACCCTCGAACTACATCGGTGGCCAGTTGATGGTCTCGCGCGACACGACGTCGCTCAATGTCAGCAATGTGCCGACGGTGACGATCGAGGTCGGAAACATGCGCAATGCCGAGGAGGCGCGACGGATGAGCTCGTCCGCCGGGCAGAAGCAGTACGCCGAATGGCTCTACGCCGGCATCGAGCGGTACTTCAGCCGCTGAAGCCGCGCACCAGGGTGCGCAGCAGCGCCGCCAGTTCGCGCTGGCTCTCGGGTGACAGTTCGGAAAGCACCTCATGCTCACGGGCCACCAGGTCGAACAACGCACTGTCGACGGCGGTACGCCCGGTGTCGGTGAGCACCACGCTGACTCCGCGGCGGTCGGACGGATCGGGCTCGCGACGCACGAGGCCGCGCTCCTCGAGCCGGTCGATGCGGTTGGTCATGGTGCCGCTGGTCACCAGGGTCTCGGTGCCGAGCTGGCCGGGGGAGAGCGCATACGGTGCCCCGGCCCGGCGCAGGGCCGCCAGCACGTCGAACTCCCAGGTGTCCAGGTCGTGGGCCGCGAACGCCTCACGGCGGGCCAGGTCGAGGTGGCGGGCGAGCCGGCTCACCCGGGACAGCACCTGCAGGGGGGACACGTCGAGGTCGGGTCGCTCACGCTGCCAGGCGGCGGTGATCCGGTCGACATCGTCGATCGGGTTCAGGTCGGCGGGCATGTGCCCATGCTACGTCAAGAATCTTGATGTCAAGATACTTTCGCCGGGGGAATCCCGGTGGTGCTCGGGGGCAGGATCAGC
>CAJAKT010000559.1 GCA_903940375.1 uncultured bacterium
CCCGGAGTCGGGATGAGCACGCCGGCCGTACCGACGACAGACTCCATCAGGATCGCGGCAATCGTGCCCGGGCCTTCGAACGCGATGACCTGCTCAAGGTGCTGCAGGGCGCGCTCGGTCTCCTGCTCGGGGCTGTTGGACCAGAAGCTGGAGCGGTACGGGTACGGACCGAAGAAGTGCACGACGTGGTCGGCATACTCGTTGGGCCAGCGTCGCGGGTCGCCCGTCGCCTGGATCGCCGTGCCCGTGTTGCCGTGGTACGAACGGTAGAAGGCGAGCACCTTCTCCTTGCCGGTGTGCAGGCGAGCCATGCGAATGGCGTTCTCGATCGCATCGGCACCACCGTTGGTGAAGAAGACCTTGTTCATGCCCTCGGGCGCAAGACCGGCGATGCGCATCGCGGCCTCGCCGCGCGCATCATTCGCGTGCTGCGGTGCGATCGTGGCAAGCTTCCCGGCCTGGTCCTGGATCGCCTTGACGACCTTCGGATGCTGATGCCCGATGTTGACGTTGACCAGCTGCGATGACAGGTCGAGGTAGCGGTTGCCGTCGTAGTCCCAGACGTAGCAGCCCTCTGCGGCCGCGACATCCATCGGGTTCAGTGCGCCCTGCGCACTCCATGAGTGGAAAACGTGCGCGCGGTCGAGCGCGTGCACTCGCTGGCCCTCGGCGGGATCGGCGGTGAACGTCATGGCGAGCTCCTCAGGGATCGGCCGTTGCGAGCACCGTGGGTGCTCCTGCTCGGCAGGGTAGGGGGCCGTGAATGTTCACGACAAATGGGGGCTACTCAGCGAGCGGGTTGACCCACTTCACATTGGGGAAGCGGGCGAAATCCGTGTCTGCTGAGTAGACGGTGCCGCCGAACTCAAGGGCCAGGGCACCCAGATGGGCATCGTTGGCGAGGTTCCCGCCGACCCCTGTCGGAACGAGCAGCGAACGGAGCGCCTGCGGATGACGGACCGACGGCTGCAGGACCTGCACATTCTCTGCAGCAAGCCAGGACTCGACCTCTTCCAACAGGTCATCGACCCCTGCCGGCTCCGTCATGAGCCGGGGGGACGACATGACTCGGATGAACGCCAGCAGCACCAGCCAACTGAGTCCCACGGCCTCGTCACCGTTGAGGGCGTCCGTCCACCATGTGTGCGCCCGCCGGTGGAACATCGAACGGCCGTCCGCCGCGTAGATGAGCAGATTCGCGTCAGGAACGATCATCGACCGCCGCTTCCCCGAGAAGTCTGCCCGTCACATCGCGGAAGTGCTCGTCATCCATCTCGGCAACGAGGTCGAGGGCCTTCGTCAGGTCGATACCGTCACGAAGCCCCGAGTTGAAGGTGCGCACGGAGATCGGTGCTCGCGCTTCGGGGGTAGCAGCCAGGCCCTTGCGCAGGCAGGCGTTCACGACGGACTTGAACGGGCGACCCGTGGCACGGGCGATTTCCTGGAGGGCCATGGCCAGATCATCGTCAAGAGTCAGGGTGGTCCGCATGCAGCAACCCTAACCTGTGGGCATCAAAGCATCAATGGCTGACGCATCATGATGCGTCAGGGAGGCGTGCCACCAGGCCGGCCTCGACAGCCGGCCACTCCTCCGCCGTCACCGAGAACAGCAC